>JANXLS010000889.1 GCA_025355035.1 Planctomycetota bacterium
CTGCTGCTGACCGCCTGAAAGGTTGCTCGCCGGACGTTCTTCGAATCCTTTTAAGCCGACATGTTCCAACGCTTCGTAAGCGGCATCGCGCTCTGCTTTACCAGGACTTTTGAACAATCCCAACGTCGCGTACGTACCCATCAACGCGACATCGAAAACAGTCGCGGGGAATTGCTTCGGCATCAACACATCCTGCGGAACGTAGCCCAGCAATCGACGGTCGCGCCCCAGCGTGTGCGCCGGGCGCCCCAGCACGAGCACCTCGCCCGAATCCGGTTTCAACAACCCGAGAATCACTTTCAGCAGCGTCGTTTTGCCGCCACCGTTCGGACCGATTAAACCCAGGAACTCGCCGTCACGCACTTCAAAGTTGACGTGATCCAACACCGGTGAACCGGGTGTGTAGGCAAATGAGGCGTCTTTAAATTGGATCACTGGCATGGCGATCTCGGTTTAAAAATTCAGTTCAAAGTTCAAGGTTCAAAGTTGACTGCGGTTATTCGATCAATGTTTTTTCGAGTGTATTAATGTTGTGGGTCATGCGCTCAAAATAATTCTTCCCAACAGGACTCGCTTCGTTATCGAGCGGGTCAAGAATTTCCATTCGCTTGATCCCCAGTTCCTTCCCAATCTTTTCAATCGCAAGATCCGAGCCAGCCGGTTCGGTGAAGACGACTGTTTGCTTGATCGCCCGCATCGCATGGATCGCTTCCGCGCAGTCTTTCAACGAAGGTTCGACTCCGGGACTGACCTGCACGACCGCTGCAACATTGACGTGCAAACGTTCGAAGAGGTAGCCGTAGGCGTCATGAAACGTGACGATCTGTTTGTTTGCCGGGAGCTTTTTCGCGACGGCTTCAATACGTTCATCCAACGCGGTGAGTTTAAGGCCACACTTCATCGCGCGTTGTTCGTATCCAATTTTATGCGCCGGATCAATCTTCGAAAGCTCTGCTGCGACGCGCGCAACGACCACGATCGCGCGCTTGGGATCGTGCCAATAATGCGGGTCGCCGTTGCCATGATGATGGTGTTCGTCTTCCACTTTTACGCCGGGTTTAGGTGCGCCTTGAATCGTGATTTCGTGAAATTCGAGTTTGCGCGGTGTGATCCATTCACCAGTTTCAAACAGCACCAACTTTTCGCCACGTCCTGAATTCTGAACGAGTTTGTCCGCCCATTCGTCCAAATCCAATCCGATTGAAAACAGTGCCCGCGAGGTGGTCACTCGCACCGCGTCCTGAGGCGAGGGTTCAAAGTGGTGAGGATCTTTGGATCCGTTGACGAGGCAATAAACGTCGGCGTCCTCGCCCGCCACTTCACGCACCCAATCGGCCAGTGGCGAAATGGTCGCACACAGTTGCAGCCGACTAGCACTTGTTGGCGACAGAGTTGTCGTCATCGAGGTCTTCGAAAACAGTGCAATCCCGGCGCCCAACAACAGCGCGAACACCAACGTTCCCAACACACCCTTCATTTGCATAATTCGATGTTATCCATGGGTCAAGGATGGCGATAATACATAATAATACCGCACTCCGCCAGTGGAATTTAGGACCTGCTTTTTGCCAAAGAGACCGCGAGCGAAGCGAGCCGGGCGCCGTTGCCCCCTCTTGTTGAGGAGAGGGCAACGCAGATCCTCCTGCTCGGGGGTGAGGGGAGAGCGTGCGGTTTTAGTTGCGCTCGAGTCAATAAGGGCCTGTAAAATAATAAACTGAAGAAGTCCGCCGCGTATTTCGGCATGGGTCGAGGCGGAAGCGAAGGAAGATATACGAGTGTATCCCTGACTGAGCGTTCAACGAAGAGCCAGGCCGAAAGACGCAAGCAATTCTTCAGTTTATTATTTTACAGGCCCTTAGGATGGATTGCCTCGTTCTCCAAGTGCGCAATCTGCTCATCCGATGCCTCTTCTTTTTTAAAATTCAGAAATCGTCCGAGCGGCGTTGAGCTTTAATACGGCTGTGCGCTTTCTTCGAATCGAGGCGCCGTTCGCGCGCTCCGGCAGAAGGGCGAGTCTTGCGGCGAATCTTGGGTTCTTTGACAGCGGCTTCAACGAACGCTCGAAGCTTTTCCATACACGCCACGCGGTTTGCGTACTGCGATCGCTCCGCATCAGCGACGATCAGCAGATCACCGTCGACGGTCATGCGATTGACTTGAGCGACCTTCAGCCGATGCACCGCCGCCCCGCTCATCCCGATCAAATTTTCCGGACGAACGCGCAATTCGGACTTCGAGTTGACCTTGTTGACATTCTGTCCGCCCGGTCCGCCCGATCGAGCAAAATGAAAACGCAGGTCGTCCGGGCGCGCGCTCACGCCCGCCGCTACGGCGATGGACGAACCAGAAGGAGTGGAAACCACGTCTTCCATGAATGAGAGTATATCCTACATTTAAGATTTTCGCACATGAACTCGGATTTGGATTACGGATCATTTCGTGCGACTTTTGCAGCCGTCGCGGGTTAAATAGTAACAGAGTTTGAAACGCACCGAATAAAAACAGGATCGAATCGAGTGAATGTCACGAAACACCTTTTAAGCGCCCTATTTATAAGCTGTGCTTCAATTCAAGCGCAATCGGCCGACAAAGCGCCAGCCCCAGTCGAATTTTCCAAGTCGGGTTTCGCTTTCATCGAGAAACATTGCGTCGAATGTCACTGCGAAAAAGTAAAAAAGTCAGGCGTCACGCTCCACCAATACAAAGACGAAGCAAGCATCCTGAAAGATCGAACGCTCTGGAAAACGGCGATGACCATGGTGCTCTCCGGCGAAATGCCACCTGAGAAAAAGCCGCGGCCGTCGATCCAGGAGATTGACGCCTTTCAAAAAGCCATCGCCAGCGTCTTCGAACGCGCAGACAAATTTTCGAAGACCAGCGCCGGCCACGTCGCCATGCGACGCTTGAATCGCGTCGAATACAACAACACCGTGCGCGAACTGTTGGGCGTCGATTTCAACGCGTCGGAAGACTTTCCCGCCGATGAAGTCGGCCACGGCTTCGACAACATCAGCGACGTGCAATGGATTTCGCCTGTTCACATGGAACGCTATTTGGCTGCGGCGGAATCCATCGCACTGCGTGCTGTCGCTCTCGAAGCCGTCAAGCCGCCGTTTCGATACCATGGCGGCCCGAACCTTGAACCGGCCAGTCCTAACGTCTCCCAGGCAAAATTCCGACCGATCAATGGCGACAAACCCACCGAAGCAATTTGGACGGGCCCGCTGCACACTCCGGTTAAAATGCTTCCAGACGGCGAGTACGCGATTCACGTCAAACTGTATACATCCGCGGAAACGGGCAAAACGGTGAACGTGGCGGTGTTGGGATGCGGTAAAGACCTCCCGACGCCAGCGAGCGATGCCGATGCGGACACGCTTTTCGGTGTCGCGGTCAAGAATCTTCGTCCGTTTCAGATTCTGAAAAAGGCCGAAGTCAAAGCGCGCTCGGAACAGAAAGCCGACGGTATTTACTTCAAGTTGCCTCACGGCATGATGATCGACCGGCTCGCGTTGGCGATCGTGAAACCCGCAAACAAAGCCGATCCGATTCCGCACGTTTTCGTCGAACATCTTTCCACCGAAGGGCCCATGGACACGCGCCCTGAATTTCAGAAAAAAAACCTGTCGATTCCCAAAGACAAAAAGAAAGACGAATTCGTGCGTGAGATGTTGACGCGGTTCGTTGGGAAAGCGTTCCGGAGACCGGCGAAAACGGAGGAAGTCGATCGCTTCGTAAAAGCCATCGAAGCCGCCGAGAAGCGTGGCGATTCGTTCGAGTCGGGCGTCCAGCAAGTCATCCAAGCCGTGCTGGTCTCGCCGAAATTCCTCTTTCGCCCCGAATTGGAATCGCATGGATCGACGAGCGATGCGCAACCGCTCGGCGAGTACGAACTGGCGTCGCGCTTGTCGTATTTTCTGTGGAGCTCCATGCCGGACGACGAGCTCTTTGTGCTCGCCGAAAAAAAGCAACTGACTCCGAATATTGAAGCACAGGTTCGGCGCATGTTGAAGAATCCGAAGTCCCGCGCGCTGACCGAAAACTTCGCGGTGCAATGGTTGCAACTGCGGCGTTTGAACAACCTCAATCCCGACGCAAAAGTCTTCCCGGCATTCAATCCGAAATTGAAGACCGCCATGCTCGAAGAAACGATCCTGTTCATCGATGCGATCGTGCGCGAAGACCGCAGCGTTCTCGACATGATCGATGGCAACTTCACGTACCTCAACGAACCGCTCGCGCAGCATTACAAAATCGGGGACACAAACGGAAATCCGATGTGGAAGAAAGACGCTAAGAATCCCGGCAAAGCAATCAAAGGTTTCGATTTCGTCCGCGTCGATCTAACGAACAATCCCGAGCGCAGCGGCTTGATGACGCAGGCCAGCATCCTCGCCGTCACGTCGAATCCCACACGAACGTCGCCGGTCAAGCGCGGAAAATGGGTGCTCGACCAATTACTGGGAACCCCGCCCCCGCCCGCACCGCCAGATGTTCCGAGCTTGGAAAAGACCGAACTAAAAGGAACATTGCGCGAGCGTTTGACTCAGCATCGCGCCAATCCCGCCTGCGCCAATTGCCACGATCGCATGGACCCGATCGGCTTCGCGTTCGAAAATTACGACGCTCTCGGAGCCTTCCGGACGAAAGACTCGGACAAACCCATCGATCCGTCCGGAGCATTTCCGAATGGACAGACGTTTTCGGGCGCCGCCGAACTGAAAGCCCTGTTGAAAAAGAAAAAGGATCTATTTAGTCGTTGTCTGAGCGAGAAAATGTTAACATATGCGTTGGGTCGTGGTGTTGAAGTGTATGACAACACAGCAGTCGAACGCATCATGGAAGCGCTCGGTAAAGACAATTTTAAATTCTCAACGCTCGTTATTGAGATCGTAAAAAGCGAACCGTTCCGAATGCGAAAAGGACAGTGACCCAGTGTCATTGAGTTGGACCACGATTTTCTGAGGAGTGCCCCATGTCTGCGCAATCACTTTCCCGCCGGGCTGTACTAAGAGGTCTGGGTGTCTCGCTCGCTCTTCCGTGGCTTGAAGCCATGGGCCCGTTCACCGCTTGGGCCGAGGACAAACCCAAAACTTCGGCAGCGCCCAATCGCATGGCGTTTGTTTACGTGCCCAACGGCAAGAACATGGCCGATTGGACGCCTACGAAGGAGGGCGCTGACTTCGAGCTCCCGGCGATCCTCGAACCGCTCAAGGACGTTAAAGGAGAGTTCTCAATTCTCACCGGATTGACAGCTGACAAAGCCCGCTCCTATGGCGACGGCGGCGGCGATCACGCTCGCGCACTCGCAGCGTTTTTGACCGGCGCGCATCCGCGCAAAACAGACGGTACCGACATTCGATTGGGCATCAGCGCTGATCAAGTTGCCGCCGCGCGCATGGCCGGCGATATGCGTTTGGCGTCGCTCGAAATTGGGTGCGACAAATCCTCCATGGCTGGCGATTGCGACAGCGGTTACAGCTGCGTGTACAGTTCAAATATGTCCTGGAAATCCGCGACGCAACCCAATCCGAAAGAAGTCAATCCCAAGCTCGTCTATGAACGCATGTTCACGACGGGCAACGACGGCCAGAGAGCGTTGGAAGGCGCGCGCCGCAAGAGTCTCCTCGACCTCGTCGGACAGGACGTGAAGGACTTGAGCGGCAAACTCGGATCGGTCGACAAACGCAAGCTCGAAGAATACGTGAGTTCCGTGCGCGACATTGAAGTCCGCATGGATCGTGCTGCCAAATTGCCGCCCGTTAAACCGCCCGAGGACTATCCAAAACCGACCGGCATTCCCGAGAGCTACGAAGAACATCTGCGTCTCATGAGCGACATGATGGTGCTCGCGTTCCAAACCGACGTCACGCGCGTCTGTACCTACATGTTCGCAAACGAAGGCAGCAACCGCGCCTACTCGATGATCAACATTAAGGAAGGGCATCACGAACTGTCGCACCACGGTCGCAGCCCCGAGAAGATGGCGAAGATCCGTGACATCAATAAATTCCACACGACGCAGCTCGCGTACTTGCTCAAGAAATTGAAGTCAATCAAGGAAGGCGACGGCACGTTGCTCGACCACTGCATGATCGCATATGGCAGCGGAAATTCAGACGGCGACCGCCATAATCACGACGATCTCCCCGTGCTTCTCGCGGGCGGCGGATGCGGCACGATCAAGCAGGGACGCCATTTGAAATACGCGAAGAACACACCGATCAACAACCTTTGGCAGTCCATGTTGGGACGCATGAAAATCGATCTCGACAAATTCGGCGACAGCACCGGACAATTGGCGAATCTGGCAGGTTGACATGACGTTCACGCTCTATACAAAAGCCGATTGTTCCCTCTGCGACACAGCCAAAGACGCACTCGCCGATTTTCGCCGCGAGTGCGTTTTCGAACTCCAGATCATTGATATCACAGCCCACGCAACGCTTTTTGAAAAATACAAACACGACATTCCCGTCCTCGCCATCGATGGGGAAGATGTCGTGAAACATTTCATCGACCTAAAAAAATTGCGCGTCTTGACGGAACGCCATCGCCATCGGCCTCGCTGAATCCAGGAAATCTCCCCATGCGTTTTCTCGCAATCGTCTTTTTGCTCCCGAGCATTCTCTTCGCCGCAGGTAAAGATTTTTCGGTTGAATATGAACCCTCGACCGTCAAAGGCGAACTGATTTTCGGCGTGACGTACACCGTGTGGATTCCTGAAGGCGTCGAAAAGCTGCGCGGAGTGATTGTCCACCAGCACGGCTGCGGCGATGGCGCATGCAAAGGCGGTAAGACCGCCGCGTATGATCTGCATTGGCAGGCGCTCGCCAAAAAATGGAACTGTGCGTTGATGGGGCCGTACTACCACCAGCCCGAAAAAGAAAACTGCCGCATGTGGTGCGACCCGCGCAACGGCTCGGCGAAGACTTTTTTGCGCGCGCTCAGCGATCTCGCGAAAGCATCGAATCATTCTGAGTTGGAAACGGCGCCGTGGTGTTTGTGGGGCCATTCCGGTGGCGGGTATTGGGCGAGCCTCATGCAGACGATGTACCCCGACCGCATCGTCGCGATCTGGTTCCGCTCCGGGACGGCGTTCACGACCTGGAGCAAAGGCGACGCCCCAAAGCCTGACATGCCGGATGCGATGTTTCAGATTCCGATGATGGCCAACTTCGGCGCGAAGGAAATGGGCGACAAGCGCTTCAACGGTGCGTATACCGGGTCGGTCGATATGTTCAAAGCCTACCGCGCGAAAAACGCTCCCATCGCAGTCGCTCCCGATCCTCGCACCGGTCACGAATGTGGTGATTCCCGCTACCTCGCGATTCCATTTTTCGACGCCTGTTTGTCGCTCCGCCTCCCCGAAAAATCCGGCGACCCGCTCAAGCCCATCGATCTCAAAACCGGCTGGCTCGCCCCTTTGCTGGGCGACCAGGCCTCACCGCCCAACGCCTTCCCCGGAAACGCAACCGAAGCCATGTGGCTCCCCAACGAATCCGTCGCGAAAGCGTGGACCGAGTACGTCAGAACCGGAGCGACTTCCGACATCACTCCCCCGCCCGCGCCATTCAACGTCGCCGCCAAATCGCAAGCCGATGGCAGCACCGAATTGTCCTGGGACGCCGAAGCCGATTTCGAAAGCGGCATCCAGCAATTCGTCATCGAACGCGATGGAGCGGAACTCGTACGTTTACCAACAACGCCAAAAGGAAAATTCGGCCGCGCGCTTTTTCAGAGCATGTCTTTCCACGACACGCCTGAAGCGCCCCTGCCTGAAATGAAATTTATCGATAAGACGGTGAAGGCCGGAGAGAAGCATACCTATCGAGTCATTACAGTGAACGGCGTTGGATTGAAATCAGATGTGAGCAAGGACGCAGAGTTGAGAAAATAAAAATAGGGCGTGCCGAAAGCGAATCGGCGCCGTTGCCCTCTCCTGATAGGGAGGGGCCGACGCATCTCTCCAGTTCGAAAAGGGATGCGCGAGGTGAGCGGAAGGTGCCGCTTTAGCTGTGCTTAGGTCAATAACCTTCAATCTTCCCGTCCGCGCTTTCACCCTCCCGTCGCTTCCTGTCGTCTTCCGCGCGCTTGATTAAATCGATCACCTGATCCGGCGTTCCTTCGCCTTCAACGGGCGGAAGCGGCGTACCTGCTATCGGCACAATTATCGTACCCGATTCCGTCACTTTCTTAATCCCACTGCCCGCTTGTTGGTCCTTCCAATCCTGCTCTTCAGCCTTGCGCGCGGCGGCTTGTTCGTTCGCCGCTTCGGCATCTTCGCGCGCGATGCACGCCACTGAGACCACACGATCGTCATCGCCGATGTCCATCAAATACACGCCGATTCCGCCGCGATTCGTTTCGCGGATGTCGTCGACTTTCGAGCGGATGACCTTGCCCTTCTCGGCCATCAGCATCAATTCGTCACCCGGCTTCACCGCAACAACCGCGACGACCGGCCCATTCTTTTCGGAGATCTTGACGTTGATGACGCCCTTCGCCCGCTGCGTTCCGGTTTTGCGATATTCGTCGATCTGGCTGCGTTTGCCGACGCCTTTTTCACAGACCGTCAGCAGATAATCGCCCGGCTGGCCGATCACGACACTGACCATTTTATCACCGACTTCGAGATTCGGACCGTTCACGCCGCGCGCGCTGCGGCCCATATCGCGCACGACCGTTTCGTCGATGCGCACCGCCATGCCCAGTTTCGTGCAGAGCACAATTTCCTGGTTGCGCCGCACGTACTTCGCGGCCATGACCTGATCCCCCTCTTCGAGTCCGATCGTCGAGATACCGCCGCGACGCGGGTTCGCGTATTCGCTGAGTCGGCACTTCTTCAGATAGCCCTGTTCAGTCGCGATGAAGACGGACGCCTCTTCGTCAAACTTTTTCACCGGCACAATCGATACGACTTTTTGTTCCGCGGACAATTCAAGCAGATTGACGAGCGCGCGACCTTGAGCCATGCGACCAAGCTGCGGCAAGTCGTAGACCTTCAGCCAGTACAATCGCCCGTCGTTCGTGAAACACAGCAGATAGTCGTGCGTGCTCGCAGTGAACAGATGTTCCGGAAAATCCTCTTCGTCCTTGCTGCGCGCACCGATGATGCCCTTTCCGCCGCGGCTTTGTACGCGATAGCTGGAAAGCGGTTCGCGCTTGGCGTACCCCTTGTGCGAAATGGTCACGGCCATCACTTCGTCCGCGACGAGATCCAGTTCGGACAAGTCGCCCGCAGCCGCAACGATTTCCGTTCGACGAGCATCTGCGTACTTCTCCTTCATTTTCAACACGTCTTCGCGGATGATTTCGAGCACACGGTTGATGTCTGCCAAAATCGCTTGATAATCGCGGATGCGTTCGAGGACTTCTTCGTATTCCTTGCGTAGCTTGTCGCGCTCCAGTCCCGTCAACGCGCGCAGCGTCATGTCGAGAATGGCCTTCGCCTGTCTCAACGACAACGCAAATCGCGCCATCAAATTGTCACGCGCTTCGTCGCTGTCATGTGCTGCGCGAATGATGCGGATCACTTCGTCAATGTGGTCGACGGCGATGATTTTGCCTTCGAGAATGTGCGCGTGTTCTTCAGCTTGCGCAAGCAGGAAACGCGTTCGGCGCAAAATCACTTCTTTGCGATGGTCGCGGTATTGTTCGAGCAACTGCTTGAGATTCAAAACGCGTGGCCGACCGCGAACGAGCGCCAGCGTGTTGACCGCGAACGTGATTTCAAGCGGCGTATATTTATAAAGCTGATTGAGAATGACTTCGCGGTTTTCACCGCGCTTCAGATCGACGACGATGCGAATGCCTTCTTTGCTGCTCTCGTTGCGGCAGTCGCTGATGCCCTTGATGCGATCTTCTTTGACCGCTTCGACAATCTTCGTTTCGATGCGTTCGATGCCGACTTGGTACGGAATCTCATCGACGACAATCTGCTCGCGATCCTTCACTTCTTCGAAATGAACTTTCGCGCGAAGCGTCAAATGTCCGCGCCCCGTCATAAACGCTTCACGAATACCCGCCGTGCCGCAAAGCAGACCGCCGGTCGGAAAATCGGGGCCCTTTACGAACCGCATCAAATCCGTAACGGAGCAATTCGGATTTTCGATCAGATGAACGAGTGCGTCGCATATTTCACCGAGATTGTGCGGCGGAATTTGCGTGGCCATGCCGACGGCAATGCCTTGCGAACCGTTAACGATCAAATTCGGAAATCGTCCCGGCAACACGGTCGGCTCGGTACGCGTTTCGTCGTAATTAGCGATCATGTCAACGGTGTCGCGTTCGAGATCGTCGAACATTTCCACTGTCGCACCGGTCATGCGCGCTTCGGTGTAACGCATGGCCGCTGGCGGGTCGGGGCTGACCGAACCGAAATTCCCTTGTCCATCGATCAGCGTATAGCGCGTATTCCAGAACTGAGCCATGCGCGCAAGCGTCGGATAGATGACCGATTCGCCGTGCGGATGATAATTGCCGCTGGTGTCGCCGCAGATCTTCGCGCATTTTCTGTGCTTGGATCGCGGTCCGAGATTGAGATCGTACATCGCCAGCAACACGCGGCGTTGCGACGGCTTGAGTCCGTCGCGCGCATCCGGCAGAGCACGGGACACAATCACGGACATTGCGTACGTCAGGTAACTTTCTTTGAGCTCGTCTTCGATCAACAGATTTTCGACGCGACCGCCGTGTATGTCGCGCGTGTCATCCATGGGAGGTCGAGGCGGTGCGAGCAGAGCCGAACCTTCGGGCGTCGCAGTTGCATTTTCGGGCGGAGTTTCGCCGGGATTTGTTTCGTCGGGTTGATCGGGCGTGTTTGCCATGATGAGTTCTGACCGTCTCCGGACTGCGTTGCGATCCAAATCGCGCGCGTTTTTCGCGCA
>JANXLS010000976.1 GCA_025355035.1 Planctomycetota bacterium
GGTGTACGCACCGCCGTTGACGACGATATTGCTCAGCAGCGTTCCCGTCCCCGTCGAGGTGTTCGCAGACATGATTGTGGAAACGGACGCATTGAACGTGCCGCCACCGAGCGTCACCGTGTTGGTCCCGGCAACGGAGCCGGGTGAACCGGACCCCGTACTGGATTTCTGGCCGAGATTGAGCGTTTGGGTAGTGAACGTTCCTGTATCGAAGAGGATCGCGCCAGTCGCGTAGCCTGTACTTGTTTGATTCGTAATTCCCATGGTTACGGTCGTGGCGTTGATCGTCGAATTGTGGCCGCGCAGATCCAATGCGCCTTGCGGAGTGCCTGCCGTTCCAGTCCCGTTATTCGAACCCAGCACCAGAGTTACAATGGGACCCGTTCCGAGTTTATTGGCAAACGTTACTGTTCCCGGACTGGCCAGCGTTTGGGAGGCAAATTGGATCGTTCCATTGACTTTCGAAAATCCGATGTTGAAGGTGTCTGCGAATAAATTATTGGTTCCAGTCCCCAATACGACGAGGCCGGTGCCGCCGTTTAATCCATTGGAATGACCCACCTGCATCGATGTTGCCGCGATGGTATTGGCTGTATTTGATAGTTTTAACGTTCCGGCGGCGGTTTGGCCAAAAGCCACATTGAAGGTTGCACAATTAGTGCTAAATGCAGTTGCGCCCGTCAGTCCAGTTAAATCGAGTGTGCTTGTCGTCGGTGCGTTGAGTTGCGTACCCTGGGACACCCCGATATTCACAGTTGCGGCGGCGCCCGGGAACGAAACGCTGCCGGCTCCTGCAATGGTCAACATATTGGTTTCCGTCAAGGTAGCTGCAACTCCCGTTCCTAAATCGTATCCAATCGTCACGTTGCCACTCACGGTCAACGTTTTACCGCTGCCAACCGTAATTGTATTCGTTAAAGCTGAATTTGTAACAACGCTGAGCGCGGTGGCGGTGAGGTTTGTCGGTGTCGTGCTTAAATCGAGTGTGCCCACGTTGCTGCTCCCATTAGCCGCCCCGAATTGCAACGCCTTGACCGCAAGATTGTCCACCGTGTACCGAACGGTACCGTTGTCGATAAGTGTATTCCCAGTATAGGTGTTGGCAGCGCCGAGCGTTAGGATGCCCACGCCGGTTTTTGTTAAATTCCCGGAGCCATTGCCGATGATGCCGTTGATGATCGTTGCGCCTACTCCGCTGATCGTCAATGTATTCGTTACGTTGCTGATATTGCCGCTGATCGTTAGGCTGTCCGTCAGATCATTGTTCGACCATGTTTGAGCCGCTCCCACCGTAATCGGAGCGGAAATGGTGGCCGCGCCTCCCGTTGAACTGTTCATCGTGATGCCGACGACACTGTTGACACCCAGTGTACCCGGCCCTGCAATGCTGACCGGAACACTGACAGTACTATCAAACGTCAGACTCTTGACATTGATCCCCGTCCCCGTAATCGTCGTCGCTAAATTCGCCGCCGTCGGGTTTGTTGTGACGAAATGGACGTCCGTATTCGAGAAAGGAATGGCAAACGTATTGGTGTTGGACGTGGCATCTGTTCGCCAGTTGGTGACCCCCGTGCCGGCGGCGGACGTGTTCCAATTGGTATCCGTCGATCCGGACCAGTATGCTGTCGATGGCGGTGGCGCTGCTGCGGTGATAAGTAGTTTCAACGCACCACTTGTATTTTGAAGAACGGCGGAATGTGTTGCATCGCCGCTGATAATCGGATTCATAACCAAATTACTCATACTGGCGGTGCTGAGCGTCCCGGTGTAGCCATTGATCAGCGTGTAGAGGTTGCCGGTCGTCAGCGTCGCCAGTGCGTTTATGTTGATCTGCGTTAAGCCGTTTATCGCCGGAGGCGCTGCGGTCGTAATCGCGATCAAATCGTTCACGCCGCCACCGACTGTGGTTGCGTTGGCCAGATCGAAGTTGAGATTGCTGAGCGCATTGGTCGTCAATGCCGCAGCGTTCGTCAATGTAATCGTTCCCGCCGTGCCGACGGTGCCCGGATTGAGCACCGGACCCTGCGCGAACGTCGTCCCGGTGTTGGGTGCCAGAACGACCGGGGCAGGAAGGGAAACTGAAATGGCGGCGGCACTGGCTAGCGTCCCGGGTGTTGTCGTACTTCCATTTACAGTGATTGTCCCAATCGCAGCTGCAGCCGGTGAAGTAATGATCTGCAGGACACCGCCATTGACGGTTGTGGTGCCCGTGTACGTGTTGGCCCCTTTGAGAATCCATGTGCCAGTGCCGGCTTTGTTAAGGGATGTCTTGTTGGTGCCAGAGTTGTCAGCAATGATGCCGTCGATCTGGCCTATGTTCGACGTGGAGCCCTGCAAGGTCCACGTCTTGATGCCTAGGCCCGCAGCAATGGCTGCGGCACTTGAAAATTCCAACGTTCCTGTACCGGTACCTGAATTGTCAAGCGTGGCCGCAGTCGTGGTTCCACTGAGATTGAGAATTTTATTCGTGACTTCGCCTGGCCCCGTGTATTTTAATATTCCCCCCCCGAGACTCAGTGTGTTTCCTGTACCCTAGTAGCTGTTA
>JANXLS010001002.1 GCA_025355035.1 Planctomycetota bacterium
CATACAGTCCAAACGGATTCGCTTTGAATTTGTCAAACGCCGTCGTTGCTTGCCGGCTTACTCCTGAAGGCGCGCCGTCGAAATTGGCGTCGTTTGTTGATATCGAATACCCGAAATAGAACGCCGTGCTGGTTCCCGCGCGACACGCAAACTCCCATTCCACTTCGTTCGGCAGCCGGACGTTTCGTTTCGTTTTATCGCTCAGGCACCGGCAGAAATAAATCGCTTCCTGCCACGATACTTTTTCGACGGGAAGATTGCCACCGTGAAACGCGCTTTCGTTTCGGAATTTCCCGACCACCGCCTCGTATTGCTGCTGTGTCACTTCGAATTTACCCATGAAAAATGAGTACTTGAGATCGACCGCGACTTGATCTTCATCGCTGCGGCGTCCCATTTCCGACTTGGGACTGCCCATGATGAATTTCTGAGAGGGTGCCTGAATCAAAACCATTTCGAGCGTGACCTTTGATCCAAGGTCCAGAACCAGCTCACGCCCGTCGCCTGTCAGGCCCGTCGTGATGGGTGTGCCACCCGGCGACAGCGTATTCGGATCCTTGAGGCGAAGTTCATTGACTTCTCTGCCGGAGAAAATTCGTCCGAGATTAAACTCTTCGATGACGTTGCGGAACTCGCGGATGAAAAGATCCCGTTTGACCGTCCCAACGCGCAGACTGCCCAGCGTTTTTGAAATGTTGGTCGAGCTGTTCATGAATTTTAAGAACTGATCTTCGGTCAGACCTAACTCGGCGGCGGCAAGTTTCAATCCGAGTTCGTCCTCGAAGCGCTTGCTCAACGCTCGCACCGGTTCGATCGTCGAAGTTGTGTCCACCCCAATCGCCTTGAGCGCTGTTAAAAAGCGATCCCGGTCCTTGTTGATCCAATCGTCCATCGCCGCGCGTTCAACATAAAGAGCGTTGAGATCGCGCAATTCCCGCACGGAGAGCGGATTGTTCTTGTTCGTTTTATAGACTTCACGGATTTCGTCCTTTCCGTCGTCCTTCATGCCGCGAATATGGCAACTCATGCACGAAATCCCGTTGGCGACGAGCTTGTTCCGAGCGTTGTCGTCATGAACGATATTTATGGGGCCGACGTCAAGCCGCTTGCCGGCACTATCAATCAACATGTACGCCTGCAAGCCGTTTGGGAGATTGAAAATCATCTCGCCTCCGTCGGCTTTAAAGGCATATTTACCAATTCCCGGGCCCAGCGGTTGTTCAAAAATATTGCGACGGTCCTGGGATTCGTTCCCGGCGAAATCATAACTTTTCCAATAGGCACCTTCAATACCGCCCGGATAATGCAATGGGTGACGTTCAATGATCCGGTTGTTCGATGATACATGTGAGATTGCGAAGCCGGCCCGTACCGCTATGCCTCGGACGATGTTTTCGTCAGCATTGACACACAAAATGTCTTCCAGCTCGTGCACCGTTTTCGGAATGCCCACGATGGACTGATACAGTGCGGGCTCCGATGCCTTGAATACAAACCAATCTGCGCGAACAACAGGCAACGGACAATCCGTCTGCTGACAGCAATACTGTACGGTCTGAGTCTGTCGGACAAATCCATATGGATTTGCAGCCAGAATGGTCAGCCACGTGGACGATTGCCAATTGTAATTTCGAAGATCGATTCGAAATAGCGTTCGAGTGGTGTCGACCACTACCGGCCGGCACAGCCTGGAATTCCACGACAACGAGTTCAGTAGTTTGGAAAGCCCCTGCTCGTATAGTTGGATCGTGGCCCGATCTACTCCGGCATTAAGCAGATGCACGATTGAAAAATAGCGCGTATTCCGGGCCGTTCGCACATCCAGTTTTTGCAGGTCCGCAC
>JANXLS010001026.1 GCA_025355035.1 Planctomycetota bacterium
GTCCGTCGTGACAATGCTGAAGCCTTTGCCGCCCGATCCCACGTCGGCCATTGCCTTGCCTTTGCGAAGGCGCACGCGCGTGTCGGAAATAAATTCTGCGTCGAACGGTGCTTCAAAAGTCACCAACACGCCTTTCGGCAATTTTAATTGCAGCCGTCCCGTGTCCAAGGCAAGCGTTCGCACAGCTCGCTTCTGTCCCGGATTCCAATCTGAATTCATTCCCTGCGCTTCGACGACTTCAACGGAAACTCCCGCGAACGCCTGCCAAAGAGCGACACTGATTAGCACCAGCGCCGCCGCTGCGGTAGCAACCCATGCAGGTCGAAACCAGTTCTTTTGAACCAAACCGACAGGCAGTCCGCGCTGCAAATTGCGGCGGCGCAGAGACTGCCGAAGATCGCTGAGCAGAATGGCCTGATCGCTGTAATACGCGACAGCTTCTTTGTCCGTCTCCAACAATTTGACGGCCACCTCGTGCTGAGGGCCGCTCAATTCTCCGTGAAGCAATTGATCCAATATGTCGCGCTCATCGGTGCTCATACGCGACTCCCTTCACTCGACATTCGCGTGTGAATGCAATCCGCAAGCAGCTTCCGCACACGAAAAAGCATGACGCGCGCGGCACCGTTCGACGTGCGAATCGCCTTGGCCACGACGTCGATTGAGTGATCTTCGAGATACCGCAGTTCCAACATTCGGCGCGACTTTTCGGGGAGCTTCTCCAGACACTCTTCAAGCGCGACTTGCCGCCGCGGCCGATCGGGATGCCGCTCGACCAGGACGGCGGCGATCTGATCCAGAGCCACGTCCGAAATCGGAACAATCCCGCGTGCGCGTTGCCGGTGGTGATCGGCGATGCGCGATTTCGCAAGCCACAACGCCCACGCCACAAACGGGCGCGTCGCGTCGTACTCATCAAATCGCCGCGCCACCGTCAGCGCCACCTGCTGGACGACGTCCTCGGCATCCTGAAAGCCCGGCACCGCTGAAAACACAAAGGCTCGCACAGCGGATTCCGCTTCGAGCCAAAGCCGGGTCAGGCGCTCACGCCGGTCGATTTCAAGCTTCTCGATCATGTGCGTATGCCGCTGGAGATATTCAATCGTTAACAAGAATATTTAAAAATCCGGAAACTTGATCCACTGTTATGATCGTGACACCATACCAGTACGAGTTTAAGGAGACCATCAAGGATGGACAAATGCGGAATGCATTTGCAAACGGGGTAAGCATCAGCCAAGAGCCCAAGACCGGGAGGCAAAGCCGGTAGGCACGCCGGTGTCTAAGACAGGCAAGTTGTCGGCGTCAGCCGGACTTGAACATCAATCTGCTGGGCATCGAAGTCGATAAATCCCGGCACGAAAAGGCTGCCGCCATGC
>JANXLS010001028.1 GCA_025355035.1 Planctomycetota bacterium
CGAATGTGCTTAGTAACAAAATGAACGTTAAGTGTACGGTCGTGTCGAATGATCTTTTCATCTTTAGTGGTTGTCCAAGCGAATCGAATTAGCGGAGAAAATATTCGTGCCTATTTAAAGCTATCCGTTACGGTGATGCAATGGCTCATTGCTTTATTTATATGTTGAATTGCGCAGACTTAAATTCAGGACAAACGGCATACTCCCGCAATTGATCGGGACGCATCCGGGCCAATTTAAACCGGCTGCTTTCTCGCGCTGGCTGGGGTAAAGACTGAACAGACGGCCCGTCGCATTGGACCGGCACTTTTGGATGGCGGACAAATCCGGCAGCAAGCCGCCGGGACTGTGACGTGGCGGTGCCGAGCATCAATGCGATAAGATTGTGCTGGATGAGTTTTTTGACAAACGCTTGAAGAGCAGCAATGCGAAAAATTGACTGCAACGAGATTGGACAATTATGATAAGAATCGCAAATCTCGTCAGCTTGGTGTGCTGGTTCGCAAGCGCCCAACTTAGCTGGGCCGGAGAAAGCCCGATAGTCGTGGACGTCTGGCCAGCCACGCCGCCAGGAGAAATTGGCAACATTGGCGCCGAGCAATTTTGGGAGAAACGTCCCGACGGCAAACCGATTCCCGATAAGGGCGGCAAGCCTGTGAAATGGTTGACGAACGTCAGCAAGCCGACACTGACGATTTACCGCCCATCAAAAGACAAGGACACCGGAACGTCGATGCTGATTTGTCCGGGCGGCGGACTGACCTATCTGGCTTGGGACGCTGAAGGCGAGGAAGTTGCCTCCTGGTTGAACACGTTGGGTATTACGGGAATCATCCTAAAATACCGTGTGCCCCGACGGCCCGATCAAATGGATCGAAAGTTTATGTCCATTTGGCATGTCCGCCCATTGCAGGATGGCCAGCGCGCAATGAGTCTGGTCAGGAGCAAGGCGAAAGAGTGGGGACTTGATCCTAAAAAAATCGGCATGATTGGATTCTCAGCGGGAGCCGGGCTCACGGCATGGACCTGCACTCAATTTGATAAACGCGCATACGATCCGGTTGACGCGGTCGATAAGATCAGTTGCAGGCCGGATTTTGGCGTCTTGCTCTATCCGGGCGGCGGAGCCAGTCCGGGCAAAGACAAAGACCATTATAAACTTGATCAGACCGTGCCCATCCGCAAAGAATGTCCACCGATGTTTTTCGCGTGCGCCGCGGATGACGGCGATAAGCCCCTGATTATTCGCTGCATGAACGACGCCATGCAAACCGCCGGGGTTTCTAGCGAACTGCACGTATATGAGTCAGGCGGCCACGACTTCGCCTTGCGGCTGCCGGATAAACCGTGCGGCATTTGGTCAAAGCACTGTGCGGCTTGGTTGCTGAAACAGGGGTTTCTGGTAGAGCGATAAAATCGTGTATTCGATGAAGTCGAGAAGAGGCGCGGTGGTGTGTCCGAAGAAACCCGGGACAGAACGGAATGGCACATACTTAAGCCGCTCCCCGAAGTTGTTTTCGTAGGACTTCGCGGGGTTTGTTGAGTAGATCGTACTGCTTGGGCCGGCGTTTTACCGCTCGGGGTTCGATGCGGTTGGGCCGGTCGGGATTCTGGTCTTTCGCTATATCTCGGATCATGCGGCGGTAGAGACGCTTAAATTCACGTGCGGGAACCGCTTTCGCCGCAGCAG
>JANXLS010001062.1 GCA_025355035.1 Planctomycetota bacterium
CCGGCACGAAAAGGCTGCCGCTACCCTGGGCCCAAGCAATGTCCTCTGGTCGGCCATCGAAGACGCGAGTGTCGATAATCCGGTGAGCCTGCTTTGGTTCAATCCGCCCTATGACCGCATCCGGGGCGCGGGCCGAACCGAGGCTACATTGTTCAATCGTGTCAAAGATTGGCCGGCTCGGGCCACGGGTCTGCTCCTGATGATCGTGCCCGATTATGTGCTGGCCGATGCAGAAGTCGGCCTGGCCGTCGCGGTCGAGCGCGATTACGAATTGCTCGGTCTTTGGCGCTACCCGGAGCCGGAGTATCAGGATTTCAATCAGTGCGTACTGCTCGCGCGGAGGCGGGAGAAGGCGTTCAACAAAACGCTGCTGACGTTCCCGCGCTGGGCCAGTGAGCCGTCGAAGTGGCCGGTACTGCGCGACGACATGAAACCGATCGCGACGCTCCAGCCGGTCCAGAAGACCGTTTCACTGCGTCGTACACGGCTCGGCAGCGACGTGATCGTGGATGCCATGTCTCGTTCACCCCTTCGTGCCAGCCTGCTCCGCGAAGCTGCTGCATCCGCACCACCAATCGGCCGACCGCTGCTACCATTGAAACACGGACACCTGGCCTTGGCGCTCGCGGGTGGGTTGTGCGACGGGATCATCGAATCCGGCGGCAATCGCTTCCTGATCAAAGGCACACTCACGTCAGCCGTCCGGCGCGTCTCAACGAAACCGCAGGTCGATGACAACGGCAACACCGTCGCCGAGATTGACACCTACCGCACCCGATACGAAATGAATGTCCGCTGTCTTCGCAATGATGGCTCAATCGAAAACTACACATCCGCTGAAACCAAAGAACTCGAAACGGAGGTCACCAACGAATGAACGAAACGCCCGAACCGATTCCGAAACTCGGCCTCGCCGAACTCAATCCCACCGAACTGCCTCACCTCGAAGTCGTCGTCCGCAACACCAAATCCGAAATCATCGCCAATGTCGGCGCGCAGATTTGCGCGCTGATCGTATCGCCGCAGAATCGCGTGTTGTACCTGGAAGCCGTGAGCACCAGCGATGCTGGCGCTCACGCGTTGATGGGTAGCGTCAGCGATCCACGCGGCGCAGTCGAGTTCCGCTTTTATCGTGCTGGTGAATCCGGCGATTACATTGAAATTCAGCCGCCCGAATCACCACGTCTCGCGAACGTACGGCTCGCGGTGCCGGGAT
>JANXLS010001088.1 GCA_025355035.1 Planctomycetota bacterium
CGACCACAGTAACGTCGCCAATCGTCGCGGGTTCAAATATCGTCTACACGTTTAACGCACTCAACAATACGGCCGCAGCTCCCAGCAATTCCGCGCCAGCGAACACGGTTCAAGTGACTGTCAACATGCCGGTGCCCACTGCGGGGACTACCGCCGGATATGTGTCGCTGACCGTTCCGGCGGGATGGACGTTTACCCCGCCGGCTGTAGGGTCTACGGCCCCAATCGTGGTTACGAACACCACAGCCGCGCTGGTTAACGGAACGCCACAAAGCTTTTCGCTGACGACAAAGATCAATTCCGGCGCGACAGGAACACTAACCCAGTCCAACACAATTGCCTATACTGCGGCAAGCGGCAACACAGACCCGACTGCGGGGAACAATACGGTGGCGTCGGCCGCATCGACACTGACTTTTGTCGCGGATCTGGGAATCAGTCTCGCCGGTGTAACATCTTACACAACAGCAACCAGTCGTGTCGTTACGATCACGATCACGAATGCCGGCCCTAGCGACGCGCCGCCCACCGTTTATTTTCAAATTCCGTTGACCGCCGGTGTGACGTGCTCCAATTACTCGTTGACGAGTGGGCCGGCCGCCACTCTGTTCAATCCCAATGGGACACAATCGAGCAATGCATTGCAGGCGAATTTTTCTGGGCCGTTTCCAGCCGGTGCGACGGCAGTGCTCTCTGTGACAGAGACAGCGACGACTGCTATTTCGTACACGGATATGGCTTCGGTCTTGTCAACAGCGCCCGTTTCGGACCCGGTTTCAAACAACAACAATTTTAGCTTGAGTGGCACTGTGACGCTTTCTCCAAACGTCGCGCTGACGACAACGATTACACCCAACGCGATCGCGGGATTCAATATACCTGGCGGTACCTATCCAGCGGGGGACGGTGGGCAGGTTTTTATTAACATGAACAACTCGGCCACCGGTTCCGCTGCCGTTACGTCGGCGACCGTCACGTTGCCTGCGCAGATGACAATCGGAGCTCTCACTTCGCCACAGTCTGGATTCACCGTTTCGAAATCAGGACAGGTTGTCACGATATCAAGCGGCAGCGTGACGCAAGGTACTCCAGTTTCCATATCCATTCCAATTAGCGTGGCGTCGAATTTGGCAAACAACACGTCGATGCCGATTGCAGCGCCCGTTTTAGTGCTCAGCGGAGCATCGCAGAATCCGGCACCGACCGGGGCGACCACGACGTCGTCGGTGGTTTCGGATGTGGCGGTAACGATTTCGACGCCAGCGGGCACGACGCCTGGGTTAACTCGAACGATGACAGTAACGGTGACGAATAGCGGCCTGAGTGATGCACCCAGCGTGACTCTCACCATGAATCCACCCGCGGGAACGACGCTTAATGCATTCAGCCAAACGGGCGGGACGGCGGCGGCGTTCACGGCGGCGGGTACGAATCAATTCACGCTGGCGAGCATGGGCAGCACGTTGAATCGAACATTTACATTTACGGAAAACATTACATCCAGCACGACGGGCAACATTTCAGAAACCGCCACCGTTACGACCAATGGCGGTACAAATGCGGCGGATTTCCTTACAGCCAACAACACGTTTACGACGACGACGACGGCGTTGACGCCGACGGCAGATTTGCAAGTGTCCATTGTGGCTTCGGGAAGCGTGACTGCCGGCCCAAGTGCTGGAAACCGAACGTTAACCGTGACGTTAACCAACGCAGGCCCCAGCGACGCACAGAGCGTGGTGCTCACGGAAAACCCGGCCGCGGGTGCAACCTTGGTGTCGTTTGTTCAATCCGGATTCTTGCCTACGTTTACAGCATCAGGCAGCAATGCGTTCACCCTAGCAAGCATGACGGCCGGCGCGAACAAGCAGTTTACGCTGAATGAAACGATTAATGCTGCCACGACGGGA
>JANXLS010001120.1 GCA_025355035.1 Planctomycetota bacterium
GTCTTCAGCAACGCGCAGATATCGCTGAGTGTTTGCTTCTCGTCGATCGCCGGCATGGAAAGTCGCTCCGCAGATCGGTTCATGCGCGCGAGATTGCGATCCGGGCGGAAGAGACAGCAACTGCCATCCGGCTGCCGATACGCCTTAAAACCTTCGAAGATTTCCTGACCGTAGTGAAACACCACCGTGGACGGGGACAGCGAGAACGATCCGAACGGAACAATCTCAGCCTTCAGCCAAGTGCCGTTCTCGTAACGTTGCAGCAACATGTGCGTGGTGAATTGACTGCCAAAACCTGCCGTAGACATCGGTGTCGCTCCGCATCTTCTTCATCAAGAGAAAACAAGTACGCGATGTTTTCTTCATACTGTTAGTTATACATTCGCCGGGAAGGAATCACAAGCGGCGGGATGAAATGGAGCGCTTAATCCTGCCGGACAATCCGCGCGAAGACGTTGATTTCCCCGCAGCGGCGTTTGATGTCCTTCGCTTCAAAGAGCGGAATGTTTTCCGCGAGTGCGACACTTCCGGAGACACACATTTCCGACGCTTCAGATTCCGGAATCCCATGTAACTCCGCAACCAGTTCGTGAACCACCGGGCTGCTGCTGCGTTCAATGAACACCGAGCACAGAATTTCCCCGTCCTCCTCGCTGTCCGAAACTCCTTCAGTTCCCGGCAGAAGCAGATCGTTAAAGACGCCGGATTCAGAATCCAGAAATGGCCGCATCGCGTCGTTCGAATCAACACCGAGATTCGCTTCGAACGTCGACATGTCCATCGCCGAGCTGTTGAGCGGCAGCGGCTGAACATCCGGCTCCTCGTCATGGTAGTCCTTGGATTTCGATGCCGTCGGCAGAACCGGCACGTCCGGGAGCAAAACGTCGTCGGGCGTCCCGAGCCGCCAAGTGTCGGGCGGAAGATCGCCGGTATTCGTCGCGAACGCCCCGGTGGCCATTCGACTGCGATGTTCGCCGCGCCCGGTCTCAGGCGGATGCGACGCGGTCGGCCGCATGTTGGGTCCGGACGCACGCATCGATATGTTCGGCCCGGACTGGCGTAATTGGGCGGCGCTGGGCGGAATAATCGTCCCGGAAACCGCATTCACCGATCGCGGGACTGACTGCCCCGCAGGCGCCGCGGACGCACTGAAGTTGACGCCGTTGTCGCGCGAAAGGGAGACGGAGAGTGTCAACTTTATTTTCTGACCGGTATAAGGGCACGGAATCAGCAATGTTGTCGTGGCATGCGTTGACCCATCGACCAGTGAATTTGCCGCGGCGAGAACCGCTTGCGGAACAACCGGCGGAGTGGGATTCAGCTTCGGTGCTGCTTGCGTCGTTGGCGCAGTCGGTGTCGGGCGGGATGTCGGGAGTTGTGCGCGCGTTGGCATGTCCACGCCGGGAGCGATCTCACTGATCAGACGTCCATTTATTCGCGGTGGATTCGCCCAACCGACTTTCGGCAGCGACGCGACGGAACCTGTTTGAACCTCAAACCGGCAACCCGCGTTGGACACTTCCGCCAGCCCCGTGGCCAAATGCGTCGCCTGCTTTTGCGAGAGTTTGTCAAAGACAACAATCGGCGACGACGAGACAATGCGCAAGCCCCACGCCTCGTCGCGCCCCATGCTGCGCGCCAGAGCCTGAGCTACGGCCATATCCTTGCCGGGATAGCGGCCGATCAATACCAACGCGTACTGCAAGGAGGATTCATTCAACGCGCTTGTCCTCTCGATTGCGGAATGCAATTTAAATTAATACGAAGAGGTATAGATTTACAACCGCACGCATCATGTCAAGTGAGAGAATGAAAATCCAGATGAATTATCGCGAAGCAACGGAATACCTCGACAGGTTTGCCAATTTGGAACGCAGCACTCAGGACCGTTCGGCACGAACCGCGATCACGCTCGAAAGCGTGCGCGAGTTGGCGCAACGATTGGGCGATCCTCAGAAACGCTTTCCCAGCATCCACGTCGCCGGGACGAAAGGCAAAGGATCAACGTGCGCCTTCGCCGCATCGATTCTGCGCTCCCACGGACTGCGCGTCGGTCTGTACGTATCGCCGCATCTGGAAGACGTCCGCGAACGGATTTCGATTGACGGTGAAAACATCTCCGAAACCGATTTCGCACGCATCCTCTCGGGATGCGTTCCGGTTCTTCACGATATGCAAAACCCCGCAACCGGCCGGCGTCGTCCGACGTATTTTGAAATCGCCACCCACTTGGCCTTCTCCTGGTTCGCCGAACAGAATGTCGATATCGCCGTGGTGGAAGTTGGCTTGGGCGGACGTTTGGACGCAACCAATGTGTTGCGTCGCGTTTTGGTGGGTGTGATTACGACCATTGATTTGGATCACACCGAATGGCTGGGCAACACGGTTGAGAAGATCGCGTTTGAAAAAGCCGGCATCATAAAACCCTTT
>JANXLS010001127.1 GCA_025355035.1 Planctomycetota bacterium
TTTCAATTCGCAGACCTCTGCCGACTGGCGTTCAGGCGAGAATTGGATCGCCTTTAATCCCGGCGACATTTCGATCACGTAGATCGTGCGCGTGCGATTTTGCTTTTCGAAAACGCGCGACATCAAGCGGCAATTCGACGGCAGCAATCCCGTATCGACCGACTGCTGTCGCGCCAGTTCCGCGAGAAAGTCCGTGGTGCGGACGGTGCGTTCGATGATGCGTTTTTCGACGCGAACGATGTCTCCATCGATGGTCAAGAATTTGTTTTCTTTGACGGCCATAAATTGGTGGCTCCAAATAAATGCGGCGCGCCCCGCTGGAAGGTGGCAGGGCGCGCCGCGGACCTACAACCGAACGAGAAGGGCCGCCGCTCACTACGAGCAGCCGACCACGCCTTTCTCGCCGGCGACTTTGACGAACTCGACAGACGCGTTTTCTCCGACGATGTCGGTGTCATCGGCGATCGCGCTGTTGATGCGAACCTGTGCCGACGGGGGAACGTTGAGAAGACCGGAGACTTCGCTGCGGACCTCCGCGACGGTCTTTCCGGCCAGGGTGTTGAGCGTGAGCTGATTCACGCCGTGACGAACGGTGACGGCCATATGTTGGCCTCCTTAAAAATGGGAACGAAATGCCGCCGCGCTACACAGCGCGGCGGAAGCTTTGATGAAAAGTGAATGGGTATTACCGACGAACACGATTACGCGGCGCACTTGGCGCGACGCTTTTCCACGCGACGGAATTCCGAACGCAGCAGTTTGACGATTTCTTCGAGGGTCTCATCGACTCCGAATTCTTCGCCAACAGCGGCTTGCAACGAACGATCGATACCTGCGCTTTCACGAACCAGATCGCAAATTTCGCCAAAGATCAAATCCCGCCGACGCGGCGAGATGCGGTTCAGGGCACGGACACTCATGTTTGAATTCTCCCAAAAGGGGCAGTCGAAAAAACACCGGCACGCCCCCAGGCACCGGAATTATAGAAACGCCGGTTCACCGGCAGATCAATCCGTACTTGGAGATATTTTAATGTCGATGAAAACGAAATGGCCGCTGCGGATTTCGCAACGGCCATCTTCGATTTGGGCTTCTGGGGCTTGCTGAATGCAATAACCTGTACATTGTATTATACCGCATTTTCGCGTTTAATTTAGGGCTGCAACAACAGGCCGCCCGGCAGCGATACGCAATGCGCGCCGGATCGTTGGGATGCTCACGCCGAAACGCGTGGCCAGCTTCGCCAGC
>JANXLS010001213.1 GCA_025355035.1 Planctomycetota bacterium
CCGGACGGAACGGTGTTCACGGCCGACGCATCGAAGCTCGCTGGCACTCGCAATCATCCGCTGACGGCCGGGACGAAAGTTCACTTGTTGACATTCGGCTGTCAGATGAACAAATACGACTCCGAAATGGTCGCGGGATTGCTCAACGAAAAGGGTGCAGCATTCGTCGAAGATCAGGAGCAATGTGATCTGCTGATTATGAATACGTGCTCGGTGCGCGGCCATGCAGAAGATCGGGTTTACAACCGCCTGCATGTTCTGCGCGAACGCAAGCGCCGTCAGCCGGAATTCATGATCGCGGTGATGGGTTGCATGGCGCAGAAAGAAGGCGAGCACATCGCCCAAAAATTTCCGTGGGTCGATCTGATTGTTGGCACACGCATGCTTGACGAATTTCCGCGCCTGCTTGAACGCGTTCGGGAAGGCGCACGCACTCCTCTGCTAGCGATCGATGTCAAACCGCTCGTGAATTTTGGCGAGACTGTCGCGCGCCGGGAGAACCCGGCGATGGCGTTCATCACTGTCACGCGCGGATGCAACAAGCGCTGCACGTATTGCGTCGTCCCGTACACGCGCGGGCCGGAAGTCAGCCGGCCGGTTGACGATGTCGTTGCGGAAGCGAAACGCCTCGTTGCCGACGGTGTTCGCGAAATCATGTTGCTGGGCCAGACCATCGACACGTATGGATACGATTTAGGCGGCGACGCGAATCTGTGGAATTTGCTTCGCGCGCTGTATCCAATTGAAGGATTGAAGCGCATCCGTTTCATCACCAGCCATCCCGAAGAATGCCGCGAAGAATTGTTTTCAACGATGGCGGAATTGGGCGACAAGGTCATGCCGTTCATACACATGCCGCCGCAAAGCGGATCGGATCGGATGTTGCGCAGGATGAAGCGCGGTTACAGACGCGAACGCTATCTGAGCGTTGTTCGTGCGGCGCGCGAACGTTGCCCGGAGATCGAATTTTGCGGCGATTGGATCGTGGGTTTCTGCGGAGAGACAAACGAGGATTTTGAAGAAAGTCTGACGCTGATGGAAGAGGTTCGCTTTCAGAACAGCTACGTCTTCAAGTACTCCGTGCGCGAAGGCACTCCGGCGCAAAAACTGGACGATGACATTCCGGAAGAAGTCAAAAAAGAACGCCATGCGCGGCTGTCGGATTTGCAGGAAAAGATTTCGCTCGAAAAAAACCTGGCGCGAGTCGGGACGATCGAAGAGGTACTCATCGAAGGCCCGAGCAAGGATCCGAATCGTTTGACCGGCCGAACGCGCGCGCACCGATTAATTCATTTCGCAGCGAACAATCACAAAGTCGGCGACGTCGTCCGCGTGAAAGTCACTGAAGCCACGGCGTACAGCATGCTCGGCGATTTGGTGGAATAATAATTGGAGAACAGCCGTTCATGCCAGCTCAATTCGAAGTCGCAATCGAAACCCATTTTTGCGCGGCGCATGCGTTGCGCGAGTACAAAGGAACAACGGAACCGACGCATGGGCATAATTTCAAAGTCATCGTTACGGTTGCCGGAACGAAGGTTGATCGTGCCGGAGATCG
>JANXLS010001298.1 GCA_025355035.1 Planctomycetota bacterium
TCAGCGGCTTCGGGTTCGCGCGCGTTGAATCTTTTTCACCCAGCAAGAGTGCTAAATCCGGCTTGCGGGCACCGTTGTACCACGTGTACGACACCTTATCCGTCGTGAATGGCGTTCCTGGAAATTCGTAGTGAGCGGTCCCCGCCAACGGCCACGTTTCCGGGAAAGGTGCCGGGCCATCGGCCCACACCAATGTCGGAGCCGTCAGCTTTAACGCCGAGAAAACCGGATCAACGATGTGACACGCCATGTCGCCCTGCGTGCCCGTGCCAAAGTCTCGCCATTTGCGCCAGTTGCTCTGATGATAAATGCCTTTAACGAACGGACGTTCCGGCGCCGTTCCAATCCACAAATCCCAGTTCAAATTTCCGGGCACGGGATCTGTCTTGTCCGGGCGACCCGTCTCGCTGCCCCACGTTTTGTTGCTCCAACTATGGACTTCGCTGACCTTGCCGATAATCCCTTCCTGAATCATCTGCACCGCCGAGCGGTAGGCGATATGTGAGTGAATTTGGATACCCATCTGCGAAACGATCTTCTTCGCCGCAGCGGCTTTTGCGAGCGCGCGGCATTCAAAAATTTCGTGCGCCATCGGCTTCTGTACATACACATGCTTGCCGAGATTAATCGCCGTCATCGCGATCGCCGCGTGCATGTGGTCGGGCGTCGAGACCTGAACCGCGTCGATTTCGCTCGCTTCCTTCTTGAACATCTCGCGGAAGTCGGAGTAAACGCGCGCGTCCGGAAATCGTTTCGCTGCCGCCGCCGTGTTGTTCGTGTCCACATCGCAGATCGCGATGATGCGCGCGTTGCCGCTGGCAATATTGCCGATATCGCCCGCACCCATGCCACCCACACCGACGGACGCGACGCGCAGTTTCTTTGCTTCATCACCGCGCGTCATGCTCGGAAACAAGAAAGGAATCGTCGCCGCAGCGCCCGTTGTCTTCAAAAAGTTTCGACGTGAAATAGTCTTAGCCATCGCATTCGCTCCCGTGAATCGGACAAAAAAATCTGTTTCTTGTTTTACACCGGTCCACGATTTCTTTTCGCAATTCACCAGCGTTGATCGTTTTATGCGCAAAGAGACATTCCCGCGTCCGCAAAAAGAAATGCCCCTCCGGAGCGGCGGCAAGAGTGCCGCCCCTCTCCTAAAAAAACTTACGCCACGCTTTCGATAACAACCGGCATGTTCGACAGCACCAGCGTCGCTGCCGGTCTGACATCGCGGACCGAAACGAACGCCGTGCCATCGTGGCGGCGTTGCACCGGCAACTGATCGCCAATCGAATACCCGCCCACCTTCGTGTCGCCGAGGTGAATGACTGCCATGAAGCTACCGACCGGATTCAGCGTACAATCGACCAGCACATCCGCCCCGCGCGGATACTGAGTGTTCGAATTCGTCACGCACACCGCTTCTTCCTTCCCGAGAATCCGCGACCACGCAACAATCTCGCCGTCGTTCGGATTGTGGAACGTGCCGTCGAAGAGCGAAATCGGTCGATCGTATTGCACACCTTCGCGCAGCACCGGCAGTCGATTTTGGATCGATTCGAGCGTCTCGGGTATCGCTTTTTCGGATGATTTTCGCAGAATTTTATCGCTCGTCGTTTTCACAAACGCGTTGGCGCCAGCCTGTGTGGACGCCGTCGTCGTCGCCGAATTCTTGTACCCACCCGACGCCACTTTCCCGCTCGGCTCAGCTGCGGCAACAGGCAAGGGTTGCGCTTTGACAAGTTTCTGAAGACTCGTCACGCTCCCATTAAATCCCGCGTCCTGAGCGCGAATCAACGCCACTTTCCACGTCTTGCCGTTAGCACGCGCATTTGCCGTCGCCTTGATAATCGAATCTACGTCTGTTGCCTTGAACAAAACCTTTGCCATGCTCGTCCCCCTTCAAAATGGTTGACAGGTTCATCGGTTAACAGGTTTAAATTCTTTAATTAATACATGAAAAGGTAGCAATTCTAGGCGCTGCGCTCCAAGTCCCATGTGTCACTATGATAAGGCCTCATTAAAAGGCTTTTTAGACCCCATTTATTCACCTTTTACACCACATTCAGTACGTATTTTTTTCCAGAAAATTACGTTAATTCCGAACGGTGCGTCCACGTCAACGCGAATCGAACGCTTTTTGTACGCCTCCCAAAATTTTCGCACGAACTTTGCAGAATTTTGACCGGAGTCACTTGCTAAATCCGCGCGATGTGGAATACTGCCCGTCCCGCCGAATTCAGGTGGGAGTTCAAAATGGGCAGGTGGCCGAGCGGTCAAAGGCAACAGACTGTAAATCTGTCTCCGAAAGGATACGGGGGTTCAAATCCCTCTCTGCCCATTACTTTTTTTCCTCCCGTTGTTTCCAGTGCTTCTTCCACCTTTAATTCATAGCAATTCCCACATCAACGCGCACCAGCGCTTTCGTTGGGCCGCACTCATTCCACATCACATCTCCCCAAAAAAACAGGGCCGAACGCATCTGCGCCCGGCCCGGTCGGTCCCACTGTTTTTGAGAGTGTACGAGAAACCGTAGAACTTCCTACACCCTCCTTTTAAAATCTACTTAGGGCCTGTAAAATAATAAACTGAAGAAGTCCGCCGCGTATTTCGGCCTGGGTCGAGGCGGACGCGAAGGAAGATATACGAGTGTATCTCTGACTGAGCGTTCAACGAAGAGCCAGGCCGAAAGACGCAAGCAATTC
>JANXLS010001309.1 GCA_025355035.1 Planctomycetota bacterium
CGCGACCATCGTCATCAACATCGCCACCGCTGCAACCCGTGCCAACGGATGCGTGATCGGGCGGAGCAGCAAAATCTTCCGACGCAGCGGCTTGACCAGAGCAACATGTTCCAACGTCCGCTCCAAAAGACCGGCCGGAGCCTTCGGTCGGCTCAAGCAAGCCACCGCCCGCCCAGCGTCCTGAAGTTCCGGTTCCGACCCATCGAAATTTTGCTTGTTCATAACCGCCTCCAAACTTCACACATCACCACTCACGATCTGTGACCTACTTTGTCCGCTCTGCACCCGCTTCGCCATCTTAACTGCTAAATTTCGTCGGCTTCCGCTCAAAACAAACCAAGGCTAAGCGTCATTCCGCATC
The DNA here is from genome assembly GCA_025355035.1 of Planctomycetota bacterium. Taxonomy (GTDB): domain Bacteria; phylum Planctomycetota; class SZUA-567; order H5-PLA8; family H5-PLA8; genus JANXLS01. The sequence continues at coordinate 362 of JANXLS010001309.1, forward strand.
GCTGCAATTGTCATGCCCTCGACAGCAATCCACTCAACCGTGTCAACGCCGCATGCAACCGGCTCTTGATCGTCCCCAAAGGCGCGCTCAACGCCGTCGCCGTCTCCTGCAATGTCATAGCGTTAAAGAAATGCAGCAGCACTACTTCGCGCTCCAATTCCGTCAACTTCTCCAACGCCCGCCGCACCTTCACTTCCTCATCCCGCCGTTCCGCCGCATCGCTCGGGTCCTCACTCAACGCCACCGGCTCAATCTGCTGCCGTTCCTGCTCCTCGTCGGGCCGCTGGCTGTCCAACGCGATTTCCGAACGCACCTTCCGTTTTCGAGCGTCGTCGCGAACCAGATTCACAGCAATCGCAGTGATCCACGGCTTGAACGCTTTCTTCGCATCGAACGTCCCCGACGCTCGCATCGCATTCAAAAACGTGTCCTGAAAAAAATCTTCCGCGCGATGCTCGTCGCCACCCGTCAACCGCACCAACAACCCGAACAAAAAATCCTGATACCGCCCAATCAACTCCCCCAATGCCTCGCGATCCCCTGACGACGCCTGCTTAAACAAATCCTCATCCGTCGCCACTAGACTTCCCACAGCGGTTGTCACAACCCGCACCGGCCCCGTCGCATCGCGACCCGTGGCCCACGCGGTTCCCTTTAGAGGCATTGCTACCGACGCCATGGGCTTACTCCCCTCGTCTTCTTTCATTACGCACCAGTCCACACAAGAGTTCGCTTGATTCTAATTGTCTTTCTAAAATATAAACAATTCGACGCCCGCCGCGTTACACGAAAACCGCGTCACGAGTTCATTTCAACGCCCCAAGCGTCTCCAGCGCCGTCGCCACTTCCTCCGGCGAAATCATCTTCAAGCAATCGTAGTGTCCAAACTTGCACGTCCGCTTCAGACACGGGCTGCACGCAAGCTGCTTGTACAAAATTGCCGTCTTCGTCCCCAACGGTCCCGTCCGGTCCGCGCGCGTACTCCCATAAATTCCCACCGTCGGTTTTCCTAACGCGCCCGAAACGTGCATTGACCCCGAATCGTTCCCTGCAAATCCCGAACACAAATCCAACAGCGCAATCGCTTCACCCACGCTCGTCTCACCCGCCGCTTGAATCGCACCGCTCTTCGATTTCGAAATCACGTTCTCCGATTTCGCGCGTTCGTTGGGAGCGCCCACCAACACGCATTCCGCACCATGCTTCTCCGCCAGCAGATCGATCAACTGCGCGTACGATTCCGCCGACCACTCCTTCGCCGGCCCATACGCGGCCGCAATCGCCAGCCCGATCAACGGCTTCGTCAACCGTTTGCGCCGAGCGTCCAAAAACGCACTCATCGTCGCGCGATGCTTCGGGCTGACATCCGGCTTGAAATCGTCCCTCGATCCGTCGATGCCCAACGTTTCTTTGAGCATGTGGAGATAGTAATTCACTTGATGAACTTCGAGAATATTTGCGCTCGGTCGAACGGAGTTCGTGAGCAACAATCCCCGCGCATCCCGCGCATACCCCGCTCGCTTCGGAATGCGCGCCCAAGCCGGCCACAGCGCCGAATCGAAACTGTTCGGAAACATCACCGCCAGATCAAAGTGCCGCGCCCGCAAGTCCTTCGAAATCGCGCGCCGATCCGCAAAACCATCCACGATCCCTTTGCGAATTTTGAACGATATGATCTCATCGATCCACGAAACGCCGTCGAAAAATCCGGCCAGTTCCTTCTTGATCAACACCGACAACCGCGCCTTCGGATAAGCCTTCCGCACCGCGCGCAACGCCGACAGACTCATCACGATATCGCCCAACCAATTGACTTCGCGAACGAGAATGTTTTGCATGCCCAATTTATACCCCACCGTCCAAAAATCGCGACAGCAAGGCAACAGCCGCGTCGTCGAAGGGTGTGTAATAATTTACGCGATCTGTTTTTTGTTCAACTCCGAACGAGTTGTGTTCGGTCGCGCGGTTGATTTGTAGCACAGTCCAAATAATTTGTTCGTTTGTTTCGCGACCGCTGCAGAACTTCTTCGGAGTAAAACAGCGGCGAGTTCCTTCGGAAAACAAAGCAGAGACGCAGAGAAAACTGATCAAACGAGAACGGCGAGCTCCATCGCTCGCCGTTCTCCTCTAAAACGCCCTCATAAACCAACTCGCGGTCTAATGCCGCTCCTACTTCGTCGCTTTAGGCTGCGCCGCCTCATATTCGTCCTTCGAAACCGTCTTTTCGCCATGCTTGAAAACAAACGTCCCGCGCTTGTTCCCAATCAAAATGTCCGCCAGTTTACTGCCAAAAATGTTCCCAACCATCAACTGCGTCCCAACGCCCGAATCGTCGTCGATCTTGTACGGAACGAAATCGACCGTTTTGTCCGCGTTGCGTACCGTCTTGAACCAGTACAGAACCGCCGGAGCCTGCGGTTCCGGATCGCCGTGCGAACCGTGCGCCCAATGCCGCTTGCCGGTGACGATATCCTTCACCCCGTCGCCATCCATGTCGACCAAATCAACCGCGTGCATTTGCGAGAACTTCAAGCCGTATTTGTTCTGCTCCGGTTTGTCACCCATGATCAAATGCTGGGTAAACGTCATCTCCCCTTTATCGTCCTTCTTGCCTTCAAACCACGCCAGCCCGTAGCCATGTGCTTGCAGCGAACACACCACATCATTCACTCCGTCGCCGTTCACGTCGTACACAATCATCTGCGAACCGCCGCCGCCAAAATTAACCGCGTGGAATTTCCACACCTCGCCCTTGCTCAAATCCGCAGGTTGTTCCCACCATCCTTTGGCTTCGAGAATGTCCATCTTGCCATCGCCGTTCACATCGCCAACGCCCAAGCC
>JANXLS010001315.1 GCA_025355035.1 Planctomycetota bacterium
GTTGTCCCGTAGTTCGAGCGTCTTCACTACGGTGCCATCAGCAGTGAAATCCACTTCGAGCATCTTGCCAGCCTTGTTGATGTCGACACTGTATACTTCCTGTTTGGTCACCACGTCAGTTTCTTTATTCAAATCGGTGACCGTCCAATCGCCATATAGTTTTTGGAATGCGGTGCGCACCGACTCGGGAATGGCATCGGCTTTCACCGCGAACCCGGTGCGCAGAAGTTTGGCATCTTCGGAAAAATACACATCGATCGACGTCTTGTCTTTCAGCTTCAATTCGATTGAATAATGAACGATCTTCTTGTCGATCGTCCGCTTTTCCGCACTGATATACTTACTGAATTTTCCCGGAAAAACAGATTTGGCGGCTTGAAGGATGGGCTCCGGAACATTGTCCACAGCCACTTCAATATCGCGTGCGTAAACTTCCCCGCCTAACGCTCCGCCGGTCAATATCGTCAACAAAATCAGAAAAGCTATCGGGCTGCCGTGTCGCATCGATTTCATCAGAACAACTCCGTAAAATTCTAAACTCTGTGGCGCACAACGAAAGACGCGCGAATCTCTCAGAATACATGATTATTTCGCAAAAAATCTGCAATCATGACGCACAATTCAGCGGCCAACAGGAAAATGATCAGAATCTCCAGCAGGTACTCTTTACGGAAGTTACCATACTCGCCCATGCGCTGATTGGCCATTTCATAAATGTATTCATAAACTTCGATCTGTCCATCGAGTGTTTCAGCGCGGTCGTGGATATCAAACGCCGCGCGCAATCTCACAGCCAGTTTTCGAGCGGATGGCGCCAACGGGAATTGGCACTTTGTGAGCGGTCGTTCGAGCTTCGACAGCCGGATTCGGCGCATCCACACTGAACGCGTCATGGCACCGATGTCACCCAGTCGATTCAGGTCCTCCGGCGTCACGTCATTGGCCAGCGGAAGATCTTTCTCCGCGCGCGACCACTCCGCTGCGATTTCACCTTCCAATCGGCGCAACTCGGTTTCATGAAACACGAAATCGGCGAGGGCCGTCAGCGCGTCGTTCCATTCGTTTTCAGGCAGGCAAACAACCGCTTGCCCCGACTTGACCCGCACCCACGTGTTCATGCCGCCTGCCATTTTGACGACCACGGATGACGTGTTATTCAACGCGCTTTTCGGATGGATCCACTCCTCCGCGCGTTGAACCACGTCGCTGCCGACGCGATTCGAATCGATGCAGATGCAGTTGAAATCCGGTTCCGCGACGAGGTGACTCGTCGGCCATTCCGCCCCTCTTTTTTCCTCCAATAGGGCGACGCGCGTTTCGGGATGGGCAAACGTCAAAAAAGCCGTCGTTCCCAGCGGCGGAACTGTTTGAAAGGTCACGCGTTTAAAAGCGATACCCTCGTCAGCCGGACCTTCTGTGCTCATTTAAAGATCCCTTGCGCCGGTGGCACTCGATGCCTCGTTACGAACATTCCGACGCCAAGACCTTGTAATCGTTCACTTGGATCAGCGAGCGGAACGCGTCCATCCAGCCGGGCATTTCGTGCGTCAAATACACGCCGGGTTTCGTCTTGTTTTTTTGCAGCGCCAAGATCGACGCAGCCATGCCCGACGCCACCAGCCAGCACGTCGCATTCGTGTCCGTCGGCAATTGGGCGGAATTGGTCATCGTGCAATATTGGCCGTACCATTCCGTGCCGCTTCGCACCGCCACTCCGACGTAATCCGTGCCTTTTAATTCCATCTGCGGCTCGCGGATGAGCAGTTCAGGCGATTGGCAATAGCCGCCTTCGCGGATCAGCTTCATGTTGTCGGCGTGGAATCCATAGATGAATTTGACCGCCGTATCGTGCAGCCAGCCCATGTACAAACATTCTTCATGCCCGCACAAAAATGCGTCGCCATCGGGCGGAACAGGCACTTTGCTGAATGGAACGCCGATGCCACGGAAGCTCTGCGGCGTCCAACTCAACGCGTCTTCGTGCAGCAATACCGAGCCTCCATCGAGCACTTCGAATGTCCAGTCTTCCGTCAATTCCGCGCCCGATTCGCCGGGACACCACGTCGTCGAGGGCCCACTGAATTTGCCACTCGCCGGGATGGTGTCATCGTATTCCCAATACACAATTTCGTCCGGGGCTTCGCCGTGCAGCTTCGTCTGGATAATCTCTTCGGCCATCGCGTTCAACGCGCCGGGATTCATACCGGATGCGGCTACGTGCGCCTGATTCGACACGTGCGGTCGCTCGCAGATGAAATTGAACGCCGCAATGTGGATGTCGTCCTTGTAGTCCACCATCGTCGAATTGATCAGCGGAATGCCAAGGTTGTCGCAATAGGTCATCGTCGCGCGCTTGTCCAGCGTCGGCGTCAGATCGATGACGGCGTCGAACTTTTCCGCCGACACGCGATGCTGGAAATCGCCCATTGAATAGTGCTGGATCGTCCACTTTTCAAGCGTGCCGGCGAGCGCCTTTTGATGTGCTGCATAGTCCATCGGACGCCGGGGATCGACGACTGCCGCTGTCCAACCGAGATTTTTACAAATATAGAGAAGACTGATTCCGACCGGACCGCCACCGCCAACAATCAAACATCGCATGCGCTTCGTTGCTCCTGATTTTTCGTGGTATATCTATCGGCTGTTTTCATTTTAGCAATTGCATTCGCGTGCATTTAATAAATGCGCCATTTTGCTCAACCGGCACGCCGATTAACTTATATAAGGAGGGTATCGGGTAAACGTTTGAAAGATTCCGAAAATGTCATCATTTCGTTTGTGCACGGCTTTGGTTGCACTCGTTTCAAATCGGTGCGCTGCTGTCGCAATTGAACGATTGCTAAATAAAATAGTCCCGTGCCTTTTCCGCGCAGCGTGATAAAGTTCCAGCCTCTTTTATTTCCTTGGACTTTTATTGAGCGAATGAATTCAACTCCCTTTGTTCCCTACGACCGCGTTGTGGTGCTTGCGCTGGATTCAGTGTGCTGGGAAGTCCTGCTGCCGCTGGCCGAAGACGGCACGATGCCGGCGCTCGCATCGTTTCTGAAAAGTTCGAGCTACGGCGTTCTCGAATCGACCATCCCGCCGCACACGGCCGCCGCATGGACCACGTGGTTGACCGGCAAAGATCCCGGCCAGCACGGTGTTGTCGATTTCGTCCGTTTCGATCCAACGAAGCATCGCTTCCGATTTCATGACAGCACCGTTCAGCGCGATTCAAGCCTGCTCAATATTCTCAGCAAAGCCGGTGTGTCGTGCGGTTCGATCTTTCTGCCGCGAAATTATCCGCCGTATCCGCTGCACGACGGCTACATGGTGAGCGGTTTTGAAACGCCCAACACGCAAAGCCGTTTCACCGAACCGCAAGATCTGCGCGAAGACATTCTCAACGTCTCGCCGCGTCTGCATTTCAATTTCGAAGACGATTGGGAAGAAGACGTCGACGACGCCGCGTTTTCGCGCAACATCGATCGCGCGATCGGTTCCGTCGAAATGCTTGAGTCCCTGGCCGTGCATTTTCAACGCACGCGGCCGACGCGCGTTCAAGTCGCGTATCTTCAGGCGACGGACATTCTCTTCCATAAAGCGTGGAAGTGGTGCGATCCGAATTCAAAGCAGACGAAAGCCAATCCGCGCCGCCGCGAGTTGATTCAGAAATTCTTCCGCCGCGTCGATTCCTCGATCAATCGAATCCTCGGTTTGCATTCCAGCGAGAGCCGGCGGATGACGGGTGTCAATCCGAACGCAAAGACGTTGCGCCTGATCTGCTCCGACCACGGCCACGGCAGCAGCGAAGGGCGCATCTTTGTCAACAACCTGCTGAAAGATTGGGGCTACCTCAAGCCCTTGGCAGGATTCGAGAAGTTGTCGCGCCGCATTGCGTCGTTCAGTTTCCAAAAGCAGGTTCGAAAGACGCGCAACAAAGAAATGGCGCTCGATTGGAGCCGCACCAAAGCGTACATGGCCCACGTCGGCATTCACGGCTACGTGTACCTCAATTTAAAAGGCCGTGAAGCAAATGGAATTGTTTCGCGCGAAGATTTTGATTCCGTCCGCAACGCTCTGATCGAAAAATTCCGCGCCGAAGTCATCCCCGGGACGAAAACGCCGCTCTTCCAGAACGTCTATAAGGGCGAGGAGATTTACGCGCGCAAAGACGAATTCAATCTGCCCGACATCGTGTTGGCTGCCGCCGACGGTTTCTTTCCACGCAATAAATTGTCGAGCAAAAGCCCGATCCAGGTGTCACCCAACGCGGTCGGCGGTGTCCACCGTCCCGGCGGCGTGTACGCGTTCTCGGGCGAGGGCGTCGTGCGCAACGGCGTGATGGGGCGCAATGCCAGCATCGCCGACATCTGCCCCACAATTCTTGCCGCGCTCGGCCAACCGATTCCCAGCGACGTGACGGGGAAGCCGATGCAGTTCATCTTTGACGACCCCCCGCCACTGGAAGTCAGCGCGAACGCGCCGTCGCCGACAGCTGCGCCCAATGCGGCCGAGCCTTCGGTGTACAGCGCCGAAGAGCAGCAGGAAGTCGAGAAGCGCCTGTCGGATCTGGGGTATTTGGAATAACGGTTCGCAGCCATAACCGTGGCACACACACATTCTTCGACAGTCCGATCACATACGATTTCAATAGGGTGTAGAGGAATTTATGAAAACAACAACCCGCACGTCGCTCCGAGCACGGATCGGAAAACTCTTTTTTTTCGTCGCCACGCTTCACGTCGCTTTTCATTCCGTGCAAGCGCTCGACGCTCCGCCTGCCGCGTCCGCAGTCGCGCTGGCGACGCCGGAGATAAAAGCCGATGCCGGTGTCGTCACTATTACGTGTTCCACGCCCGGCGCGTTGATTCTGTATTCGTTGGACAAGTCGGATCCCGGCGCGAACGCAGGGCCGTACCTGGCGCCGATTGCGCTGCCGCATGGCGGCGTGGTCAAAGCGCGGGCGTTTACGGCAGATCACAAACAGAAGAGCGCTCTGGCTGAGGTGAAAATCGAACCCGCCCACGCTGGCGAACCGCTGCCGCCGACGTCAACCGTTGCCGTCACGCAGGGGCGCCAGTTTCCCGGATACGACTGGGCGAAGCGCCACGCGGCGATCTGCGCGGCTGTAAAGGAGCGCAACCCGAAGCTGGTCTTCATCGGCGATTCGATCACACATTTCTTCGGCGGCGAACCCAGCGATATCGGTCGCGCCGGCGCGACGGTCTGGAAGAAATATTACGAAGCGCGCAACCCGGTGAATCTCGGTTACGGTTGGGATCGGACCGAAAACGTGATCTGGCGTTTGGGCGAAGGCAAAGAACTCGAAGGGGCGTCGCCGAAAGTTGCGGTCATCATGATCGGCACGAACAACATGGGCATCAACACCGCGCCGGAAATCGCTCAGGGCGTCACGCGGATCTGCGAACTGTTGCACAAAAATCAGCCGGAAACAAAGATTCTTCTCCTCGGCATCTTCCCGCGTGGGCCGAACCCGGATGGGACGCGAAAGAAGATCGAAGAGATCAACGCGATCCTGGCGAAATTGGACGGGCAGAACCACATCACGTTCCTCGATATCGGCCCGAAGTTCCTCGCTGCGGATGGCGCGATTACGAAGGACGTGATGAACGATTTCCTGCATCCCACCGCAAAAGGCTATGCGATGTGGTCCGAGGCGATGGAACCCACGCTCGCCAAATTGCTCGGAGAAGAACCCATCCAGCCGGACGCTGCCAAGTAAATAATGTTTTTCCCGTCGGGCCCGTCCCGGCATGCCAGCCGCCGTTTTTCGACCGTTGTTTACGACGTTCGTTCCAAAACGTACTCTGGAATTTCCAACAGCGACGTTTTGGCGACGGATGCCGGGAGGAAATCTATTTCGTCGCGGGCGCGTTGGATTTCCGCACGGGCGATTTGCAGCGCGTAATTCACCGAACCTTCGCGGTCCAGGTACGGGCGGAGCAATTCGCGCGTGAGTCCCGTGTTGCCGGGCTTCATGAAGGTCAGCAATTC
>JANXLS010001322.1 GCA_025355035.1 Planctomycetota bacterium
AACCTATCCCAAAACTCGGCGCGTCCAGATGCACCGCGCCGGGCAAGTGGACCGAGGAAGTCGAGCGCGGTGGAAGCTCGCAAAAAAGCCCGGACAAAAAGTGCCGGAATTTTTAGGCGAGTCCTTTTCTACGGGCTACCAAGCCACGCCAATCGTCAATTTGCGTTCGGCCCAACACTCTTTCTCTCCGCCTCAATCGCGTTCAAAATCAACTTCAACCGCAGCCCGTCGCTGCGACGTTCCGCCCCTTCAGCCCGACGCTCCAACCGTTCGCGTTCATGTTGATACGCCTCCATCGCACGATTATACAACGCCGCTTTCGCATCCGCCGTCCGCTCGTTTCGAGCCTGAATCCAGTAGCATCGCCCCAAAATGGAATACGCATCAAACGTCCCCGGCGAATGCCGCCGCGCCAGATCCAGCATCGTCGTCGCTTCAGTAAATGCCCCTTGAAACGACAGCCATTCGCCCACAATCAGCAGCGCGTCCGAATCGTTGGGACGACTTTTTAACGTGCTCTGAGCGCCGCTGAATTGCTCCTGCAATTTTCGAATGCGCGCCGCCTGTTTAAAATCCAAAACGTCAACGCGCCCATTCTTGCACCCATAAATCAATGCCTGCCCATCCTTCGAAAAACTCAGCGAATACACAGAACTTTTCAGAGCCTTGAACGCATACACTTCCCGCCCGTCCTGAGCGTCCCAGATGCGTATCGATTGATCAAAGCTCCCCGTCGCAATCTGATTGTTTCGCTCCGAATACGAAACCGCATAGACCCAGTTCGAATGCCCTTCAAACGACCGGATTTCTTCGCCTTTTTCCAGATCAAAAAGCCGTCCCGTAAAATCCATGCCGCCGGTGACCGCGTGTTTATCATCCGGCAATAACGCCACTCCCAAAATCGGCGAATTCCCGGGCGAGGCAATCACCTTCGGCTTTTTCCGTGTTCCAATCTCCCACAACCGCAGTCCACCTTGAATGTTGCTGGTGATCAGTTTCTCGCCGTTGGACGAAAACGA
>JANXLS010000004.1 GCA_025355035.1 Planctomycetota bacterium
AAAATACACAATATGTCCGCCCACCAAAAACGTCATTCGAAAAGCCATGATTGAGCGCCGCACGAGCAGCCATTCATGCCGCTGGCGTTCGTCGGAAATCGTCCAGGAGAGATAGTGCGGTAAGATCATAGTGACGGCTCAACGGTTGAGAGCAACATTCAGTTCCGGCGTGAGTATAAAAGTGGAAGGCGAGCCATTCAATTGAAATCGGGCGAGTCGATTTCAATTTTGAAAAACCCGTTTATACTGACATAAAGGAGCGTTGAGTTTTGGAAATACGAACAGAGCCGATTCAGAATACGCCGGTCACCAAAAAAGTGCCTATGGGTAAAGTCACGGCTCAGGTCGAACTGTTCAGTTCCTCCCTACGAACTATTGATTGAATGCTACTGATCGCCGCACAACCCGGGGCTCTCCGTTATGATCGCCGAATCGCCCGCTGCCAGCGAAACACGCACCACGCCTCAACTCCTCTCGCCGGAGTTCATGGCGCGATTGGGAGCGTTGTCGGTGATCAGTAAAAAGATTCTCGCCGGCAAATTGCGCGGTGAACGACGCAGCAAGAAGCGCGGCGAGTCGCTCGAATTCGCCGACCATCGCCAATATTCCCAGGGCGACGATTTGCGGCGCATCGATTGGAATCTTTACGGCCGCCTCGAAAAATTATTCCTCAAACTCTTTCTCGCCGAAGAAGACCTGAGCGTCTATGTGCTGCTCGACGGGTCGCGTTCGATGGATTACGGCTCAGTCAATAAATTCGACTACGCGCGCAAAGTCGCTGCCGCCGTCGCGTATATCGGCATCTGCAATCTCGACCGTGTCTCGCTAACCATTAACGCCGGCGGCAAGGAACACACGCTCTCGGACATCCGTGGAAAAAAGCAGGTCTTTCGCCTCTTCGATTTCCTTTCAAAGATCCAGCCTGAAGGCAAGACGACCTTAAAAGAGGACGCGAAGCGGTTCGCGCTGCGCAACCGCCGTCCCGGCGTCACGTTGCTCGTCTCCGATTTTCTCGATCCAAACGGCTACGAAGAACCCCTCAAAATTCTCGCCGCTGCCCGCATGGATCTGTTCGCCGTCCACGTCCTGGCACAAGAGGAAGTCGCTCCGGTTCTGACAGGTGATTTTCTTTTGATCGACAGCGAGAACGGCGAGAAACTCGACGTTACTGCGAGCAAACGGCTCGTCGAAAATTATCAAAAAACCGTGCGCGGATTCTGCTCCTCTATCCAACAATTCTGTTCCAATCGCGGAGCGGCCTATCTGTTTGCCACCACCGACCTCCCGTTCGAAGCCCTCGTATTGAGCTACCTGCGGACCGCCGGAATGGTGCGATAAATACGTGTGGCACGAACAGCGCGCCCCGCATCAGCCTTTTTCGAGAAATTTGCGAATGCCTTCGGTCGGGCGTTCGTCAAAGATGTAGCTGGGCGAACCTTGCGCCGCTACGATCCCGCCTTCCATAAAAACAACGCGATCCGCAATGTCGCGAGCAAAGTCCATGTCGTGCGTGACAAGCAGCATCGTCATACCTTCAGCAGCAAGTTCGCGGACGACTTTGAACACTTCTTTCGTGAGCACTGGATCCAAAGCTGACGTGGCTTCGTCAAAAAGCATCACGTCCGGATTCATCGCCAGCGCCCGGGCGATCGCAACACGTTGCTGCTGTCCGCCTGAAAGCGTCAGCGGATCGCACGGACTCTTTTCCCACAGCCCGACCTTCTTCAGCATCTTCTCGGCGATGTCGTGCGTTTCGTCGTCGCTCTTTTTGAGCACATATTTCGGCCCGCTCATGACGTTCTGCATGACGGTCATGTGTGGGAAAAGATTGAACCGTTGAAAGACCATCCCAACGCGCTGCCGGAGTTTCTGGGCCTGATCCTGTTCGACGCGCGACGGAACATGGTCCTCCGGATGCCCTGCACTGACCTGCTGGCCTTTAAGCCAGACGGAACCTTGCTGGTATTGTTCGAGCAGATTCAAGCAGCGCAGAAACGTCGATTTGCCACAGCCGTTCGGGCCGAGAATCGTGAGCACTTCGGCCTTTACGACAGTCAGATCGACGCCCTTCAAGACGTGCTTGGAGCCGTAGCTCTTATGGATGCCACGCGCTTCAAGCATGGGCTCGCTGGGGGTTGTTTCCGGGCTCTGCATTCACACGCAATCCAAATTTAGTGCCGTGCCTGAGTGAGACTGAGTTCGGCTCCGCCTCGTGCTCTGAGTTTGATTTCAATATACTTGCCTAAAAAATAAAACCCGAGCGACAGGATCATGTAAAGCACTCCCGCCGCGATGTACATGTTGGCCAAACCGACTTCTGAATTCTTGCCGATGCCTTCCGCGACTTTCAGCAACTCCATCACGCCGATGGCGCTCGCCAGACAACTGTCCTTCAGCATCGCAATGGCATCGTTGATCACCGGTGGCAGAATGATGCGAAACGCTTGCGGCAGAGTGACGAGAAAGAACGATTGCTTCTCGCTCATTCCAATGGACAACGCCGCTTCGCGCTGCCCTTTGTCTACCGCCTGTAATCCCGCTCGATGAATTTCCGCTTCGTATGCGGCGTAGTTCGCTGCAAGACAAATGACCGCCGCCGGAAACGGATCAAGAGTCAGTGCGCGGGTGTGAAACGCAATACCGATCTGCGGCAGTGTGTAGTAAACGAGGAAGAGCTGCACATACAGCGGCGTGCCGCGCATGATTTCGATGTACGCCGCCGACGGCCACGACAGCATCTTCGAACTCGACAGTCGCATGAGCGCCAGGAACAAGCCGAAGAACACAGCCATCGGCATACTGAGCGCCGTCAAATACAGCGGCCAACGCGCAGCAACAATCAGGTCGCCAATATGGATTTGCTCAACAAGATAAGTCCACATTACTTTTCCACGATTCCCAGTTCCTTCTGCTTGTCATTCCAAATGTTCCACTTCTTATAAATCGCCGCGAGTTCGCCGTTCTCCTTCATCGTCTTCACGACTTTGTCGATCTCCGCGAGCAGCGTGTCACTTTCCTTTTCCTTCCGAACAGCCACGCCATATTTGCCGGGAGCGAATGTGGTTGGATTGTTGAAGATTTCTTTATCCTTGCCGGCATAAAAATCAGCGATGATCGATTCCGCGATGACGGCGTCAATACGCTTGAGCTTCAGATTGTCATACGGCGTTTTCGAATCGGGGTGAATCGTGATCTGGTCTTTCTTGAAACCGGCACGTTCGAGCACATTTCCGGATTCGGTCCCATCAAGAATGCCGATCTTCTGAGCCTTGAGATCG
>JANXLS010001207.1 GCA_025355035.1 Planctomycetota bacterium
CGGATTTTTCCATGCGAGCCTTTTTCAACGGGCTGTTAGGGCCTGTAAAATAATAAACTGAAGAAGTCCGCCGCGTATTTCGGCCGGGGTCGAGGCGGACGCGAAGGAAGATATACGAGTGTATCTCTGACTGAGCGTTCAACGAAGAGCCAGGCCGAAAGACGCAAGCAATTCTTCAGTTTATTATTTTACAGGCCCTTAGTGCATTTGTGCCTTCGTGTTAAAAAGCATTTCAAAACAGACGTCCTCATTTCATGAGTTTCAAAAATACAGCTCGGACTTCTGCAACCTGGGCCCCGGTGATTTTGAGCGCGCGTAGAGTGAGTTCGCCGGTCCCGCTCGGGAGGTCGATGACGCCGAGAGTCAGCGGTTTGAAATCTTTAACGAGCGATTCGCCTTCGCGTTTGGAGCGGTCGTTTTCCGCTCCAAGAGCAGGCGGATCGTTGGCTTCACGCACGACGTTTTCGATGCGGCTGCCGTTGAAGCTGAGTTCGATCGTTGAGCCCACATCAACCTGCGGACACGTGTAGTAAATGACGGCTTCGTACTTGCCGGCGGTGTTGACTTCAATCGTCCACGTGATGCTGTCGTCGGGCCGTGTCCAATGAGTGAAATAGGAACAGTTCGGTGCTTTGGCGCTGCGCTTCACTGCGCCGTGCGGGACACCGTCACGCGCAGGGAGCTGGGTGAGCGGGAAAGCGGGGTAGCCGACGGTAAAGGGGCGGTTGTCGTGGCGTAACGCCGGGAGCATCTCGGCCTTCCATTGCGCGAGGGCTTTCGACAATTTCGCGGCGACGTCGGGCCGATCTTTCGCGACGTCGCGATCCTGGCCGGGATCGGCTTCCATGTCGAAGAGTTTTCCGTCATTATCGAGACGATGGCTTTGTGTCCGGACGCTGACTTTCCCGGCCCAATGCGAGAAGATCATGCGGTCGACCCATTGGACTTTCGCTCCGAGCAGCAGCGGTTTGAGGCTGATGCCGTCGAGCGGTTTCGGCGGGTTGACAGCGATGCCCGTGAGGTCGGCGAGCGTGGGAAGGAGATCGATTGCGCCCGTGATCTGCGACACCACTCGTCCGGCGGGAATGTGGCCGGGCCAACGAATAAAAAACGGCGAGCGCACACCGCCTTCATCGGTGGACCCCTTCTTGCCTTTCATGCCGCCGTTCCAGCGATAGCCGTTCGGCCCGTTGTCGCTGAAGTAAATCACGATGGTGTTCTCGGCGAGTTTCAATTCGTCGAGACGTTTTAAAATACGGCCGACGTTGAAGTCGATGTTCTCGCACATGGCCAACGCCGCGCGGGTGTGAGCGATTTCTTCTTGTTCGGTTTTTCGAGCCCGAAGTTTTAAATCGACGCCGTCGAATTTTTTGAAAAAGCGTTCGGGAACCTGCATGGGCGAGTGCGGAAGATTGAAGGGAACGTAGCAGAAAAACGGGCCGTCTTTTTTCGCATCCATGAACTGCATGGCATGATCGGCCAGGTCGTCGGCGAGGTAACCTTGGCTCTGGACCTGCTCGCCATTGTGGTCGAGCGGCGCGTTAAAATAGCTGCCCCAGTGACCCGAGGTGAAGCCGTAATATTCGTCGAAGCCGCGCGCGTTGGGATGGTAAGGGTACTGGGTGCCGTTGTGCCATTTTCCAAACGCGCCGGTCGCGTAGCCGGCGGCTTTCAAAAAGTCGGCGAGCGTTTTTTCGTCAAGGTTCATCCGTTCGCCTCCGGTGGAAACGTCGTGTACGCCGCTGCGAGGATGGTAGCGACCGGTCAGGAATTCAGCCCGCGTGGGTGAGCAGACCGGACAGACGAAGAAACGGTCGAGCGTGACACCGTCGCGTGCGATCGAATCGACATTGGGCGTCGATAAATTGGTGTTGCCCGTCGCGCTCAAGTCGCCCCAGCCTTGATCGTCCGCCAGAATGATGAGGATGTTGGGATGCACGGGTTCGGCCGATTGAAGTGCGCAACACAAAACGACGGCAATCCAGACAGCAAACATCGAATGGAAGAAATTCAAGGCAACCTCGATTCTGGGATGAAGTACTCTTCATCATACACCGCGCCGCTTATTGCGACTTTGCGTCTCGATCCAAAATGGGTAGCATTCCAAATTGAGCCGTTGACGTTTTGATTGGGTTGGTCTTTTGATGTTCACCCGCTTGGAAGGAGTTCTTCATGAAGATGCATTTCGAAAAGTCGATGCTGGTGTTGCTTGCGATGGTGCTGGTGCCGGTTTTGCGCGCGGCGGATGCGCCGGAGAATATCGAGAAGTATTTTGAGCTCGCCAAGGACGAAAAGAAAGCGGACGAAGCCAAGAAGCTCGGTGATACGATTTTGAAGCAACTCGATAAAGACTCGAACGAACTCAACGAATTTGCCTGGAAGGTATTGACCGAAGAAGGACTGAAGCCACGCGATGGCGATCTCGGCTTGCGCGTCGCGAAAGCGGCGTTCGACGCCTGCGAAGGCAAAGAAGCGGCGATCGTCGATACGTATGCAAAGGCGCTTTTTGACTCTGGAAAAATGAAGGAAGGTATCGAGTTTCAAAAGAAGGCCATTGCCCTTTGTTCGGACGACAATCTAAAGAGCGACCTTGAAGAGACGCTGAAGAAATACGAAGAAAAAATCAAGGAAGCAAAGCCCGTCGAAAAGAAGTAAGGGCCTGTAAAATAATAAACTGAAGAAGTCCGCCGCGTATTTCGGCCTGGGTCGAGGCGGACGCGAAGGAAGATATACGAGTGTATCTCTGACTGAGCGTTCAACGAAGAGCCAGGCCG
>JANXLS010000122.1 GCA_025355035.1 Planctomycetota bacterium
GCTGTCCGGATTTGAGAAAGCGCGGGTTCTGTCCCATTGCCTCTGCGAAGGTGTAGCCGGAGCTTTTCACAAAGGCGTCATTGACCCAAAGTAGGGAGCTTTTCGAGTCCGTGATGATGACGATATTCGCGGCGGCATTGAGCGCGGCCATTTGAAGTTGCAACTGCGATTTTGCTTGATGGCGTTCAGCGACTTCTCGGTTGAGTTCGTCATTTTTATTTTGAAGTATTTGCGTTTGCGTCCGCAGGGCCTGGCTTATGCTGCAGAATGCGGACATACGCCTCCACCCGCGTAACCAGTTCCTTGTTGCCGATCGGGCGCGAAATGTGGCCGTCAGCTCCCGATGTCAAACCGGCGATCTGCTCGTATTCGGAGGTCAGCGCGCTGGAAAGAATAACGACGAAAATATCCGACAATTCCGGGTCGGTTTTGACCTGTCGGCACACCTCGAGACCGTCCATGTCCGGCAAGCGGCGGTCGAGCAATATGAGGTCGGGGCGTGACGCTCAGACGGCTTTCAACGCATCGCTGCCGGTGCCCGCTTCCGACAATGAGTAGCCCGCGGGCGCCAAGGTGCGACGCGTGAGGAGCACAATGTCCGGGTTATCATCAACGATCAAGATACGGATGGGCGCTTCCATAATACGCGACCCTCGACTCATAAAGTTGCTTTAAACTCGAGCGTTCTTTTGCCCGATTAATATATCATTTACAGCGGCTATTCACTTCGCGGCAATCGACTGGATCGGTCGTCGCCCGCGAATGGTTCGCCCGTGCCTACACCGTTCAAATTGGTGGCCACGGCACCGACCAACACGTTGTCATAATGTTAGTTACACCGCTCAATTCGGTACCAACAACAAATGCACCTCAAGCGAAAGCACTTTAAATTGTGCCATGAAAATAGTGGGCCACAGAGTTAATCGGCAGCATGCACAACACTTCGTGCATATGTTGTACGCTTTTCGGGGGCACATCCAACAAATTTTAAAAAATTATTACCAACTTATCGTGTAACATAATTCAATGATACAACCATACGAAAGTAGGCGCCGCTTGGATTGCTTTACTTAGCTTGTTTCAAAACAGTGGACGGCTTTGTGGTGGGCGTGGGATTCAACTGTTCATCTGGATCGGTCCACTGAATTTTCCACGCACCTTTTTCAAGGATCGCTTTTTCCTTGATTGCTTTGGGAGCGCTGGATGCGCTGTCATAATATTCAATATCAATCTCAGCCTTTTCGCCGTCGATGTTGACTTTCTTCACAATAAAATCGCCGAAAGTGAGGACGCGGATGAGTTCGCATTCTTCGCATGTCAATTTTCCTGCGGCTTCGATCGCTTCGTTTGCCGGAACGGACTCACCCAGTTTCTTGCCGTCTCGCAGACGAACCGCAGCGATGAATTGTCCGAGCGCTCCGGCCGGGCCTTCATCGCCGAGCATGGGTTCCTTCGGGAACGTGCCAGCTATTTTGGCTCTGATGCGCTTGAGCGCGGCGGAGATTTCAGGAGCGGCAATCACGTCCGGGTAATCGGTTGCGAGCGTTTTGTAGGCGATCTCGGCTTTGGCGAAATCCTTCAACGCGTATTCGCTGCACTCACCGAGAATCTTCACCACTTCCAGTCGGACGCGGCTTGCGGGGAGGCGCTGTTTGATCCACGTTGAAAGACCGTATGCTCGTGGGTAGTCGCGTTCTTTGTCCATCAACGTGTCGAGCAGTTTGTCTGCGATTTCCTGTGGTTCTTCATCGAGTGGACAGGCGGCGACAAACTTTTTCACGTTATCGACGGCTTCGTCCCAACGCTTGCGTTCCATGAGAACTTCAGACAGTGCGCCGTAGGCGTAGCGGGCTTCAAGGGACTCGCCGTATTCGGCGATTATTTTTTTACTGATCTTTTCCATGCCGTCGTAATCGGCTTTTTGAACCATCATTTCGATTTGTGTTTTCAGCGCAGCCGAAGCGAGGCGACAGTCGCGCCCGCCGGCTTCGAAGGCGTCCTGAGCTGCTTTTTGGGCGTCGTCGTAACGTTGGAGATTCGTGAAAGCTTGGGCGCGCGCGAGTTGAATGGCCGCGCGTTGAATTCCGGCTGGCGCGGGTTTCGCGGCCAATTCGGCGTCTTTCGCTTCAACGTCTTTGTTGAATTGCGCTGTCTGGTCCATCAACATCTGCATGGTCTGAATGGATTGCACGGCTTGCTGTCGCAGTTCCGGCTGGGGGACGTATTGCGCGACGGCGATCCACGCTTTTCGAACGTCTTCCAGCGCCGCGGGATTGCGTGCACCGCTCAGTGCTTTTCCCTGGAGAACATCCGTTTCGTGGAACAATTCCATTGCGCGCTTTTCGATTTTGGAGCGAACGTCTTTCGCGCGCCCAGCGACATCGGCATCCTTGGCATTCAACAATTGGACCATTGAACGGTACGCGTGCGCGCCTTTTGTGACCAGCGTTTTGACGGTCGCATCGCGTTTGGCCGCATCACCGGTTTCGAGATCCGTGATCAGCGCGAGCATTTCGACGCCGGCGCTCGTGTTGATTGCAACAGTGGGCTTGGGCGGAGTGGTGCCATTTGGCGCGGGAACGGTGATGGGAACCGGAACCACTTGAGGCGTCGGATTCGCTTCGCCCGCCGCTATGTCAAATCCCACGAGAAGCAACGGGACGCAGAACGCAAGAATGAAGAGACGAGTTTTCATGATTCAATCCGAGAGATCAACTTTGAACTGTTGTTAGCAGCACTTGCCATCGGGCAGGAGGAAACCGGCATCGCGCAGAATACCTTCGAGCGTTTTGCCGCTGACGGAGCGTTCGTCGAATGTCACTTCGGCGCTGTGATCGTCGAGCGACGTGATGACTTTCACCACCCCTTTTGTGTTAAGCAGCGCCGATCGTACGCGTCCCGCGCAACCGACGCATTGCATGTCGCTCACGGAAATTCTCTGAGTAATCATGACAGCAAGTAACTCCTTCCGCCCCGTGCAACATTGTATCGCGCAACGCGGCTTAGAGTCAATCGAGTCCAAGCAATTTGTTGAAAAAGAGAGTGTCGAATTGAGTTATTGCAGCGCAGGCTTGCGGCCTGCCTTGGGCTTATGCAGGCTGGAAGCCCGCACCACAATTTGCGCGAGGCGGTCCCGGGTGCTCAGCGCAGGATCTCGCCTTTGGTCACATCGCCAGGCACTTCGAGTGCTTGGATTTGATTGATCGTCTTGAAGTGCGCGTGGTCGGCGAACTCCCAGACTACTTTTTTGTCGCGTGTGATTTCAAAGACCATCGGCTGCTTTCCGATATGGCCGTGGCCCAGGTAGTTGCAGAAGATCGTGTTGCCGTTGGGCAAGCGTTGCGCTCCGGCCATCAAGCGCAGCGGATTGCCCGGAAGATCGTTTTCGTTCAATTCCCAAACCACTTTCCCTTCAGCGTCGTATTCAACAACTTTGTGGCCATCGCCGCACGTGACGAGAAGGTGCGTGTCCGGCAAAACGAGAGCGCCATGAACATCGCCCGGGACGGCGATTTCTTTCAGCACTTTACCGTCGCCATCGATTTCGACGACTTTGTGATCGCCTTTGAAGCAAACCACATAATGGCCGTTAGCCAGTTTGCGTGTGCCGCGGAATTGGTTGTGGACGCTCTTCTCTTTCGTCTCGAGTTTGATTTCTTTTGCAATCTTGCCTTCGCGATCGACCTCGATAATGCGGCTGGTTCCGCATTCCACGATCATGACATTGCCATTGGGCAACGGCTGGCAGGCGTGGCATTCCGTTTTCGGCGCCGCTTTATATTCCCAGACAATCTTTGAATCCTTCGTCGCTTCAATCGCACCGTTGCGGTGGCAGAAGAGAATGTTCCCGTTCGGAAGCTTCCAACAATCCTGCGGAGCAGGAGCCTTCATTGACCATTCGATGCTGCCATCGGCAGCGACGATGCACACTTGGCCGCCGTTGTGATCGGTGCAGAGAAAAGAACGTTTTACCGCGTCTTCACCGCATTGACCGGACGTGGCGAAAATAAAGGAGAGAGCACAGATGAGAGAAAAAGTGATTGGTTTCATGACTTTCGAATACACCATTTGAGCTCGGGTGACACAAAAAGGGCCAGGGAAAATTTTGCAAGCGGGTTCAAGTCCGCGTATGATAGTGCCGATGGTTTTGAGTGAAGAAGCAATGCAGCAATCCGAATTGTCGGTGGGGGCTGACAATTCCGGCGGTGGCGAGGACGTTGTAACGCATTGAAACGGCTTCGGCTGATTCAATCGTTTAGCGCGCTTCAATCCGCATTCGATGGAAAACGTTCGCCGGGACAAAACGAATATGACTCGATCAATCGTTCGGCTAGCCGCCGTCGTTCGGTGCGCCATGTTGTGTGCAGTTCTGTCCGCACCAGTCGCCTGGTCCGCAGCGCCATCGTCCACTCAAATGGTCAACAGCACCGTGCGGGTGAAGGTTGAAACCGATTCGGGATCGACGACAATTGTGGGCTACGGATCGGCGTTCGGAGTCGATCTGAGTGGCTACGGCGTCGAGCGCCACCGATACTTACTCAGCGCCGCACATTTGGTATTATCGGATGATGGCTGCCGGCTCTTGAATGGAAATGTGAAAGTCGAACTGCCATCGAACAAACAAACGAACCAAAAGAGGTGGGCGACATGCCGAGTCCTTAGCGTCACGCGCGTTTATGACCTGTGCCTGTTAGAATGCGACGAAGATATTCCGGTCGTGTCGAAATTGACGCTGGAAAAATCGGCTCCGCGTGTCGGCTCCGCAATTCTCGTCGTAGGCTGCCCGCTCGGCGTACAACCTCAAGTCAGCAGCGGAACGTTGACAGACAAAGATCCGCTCGTCAGCGATCGAGGACATAAAGTCTGGGAAGCGGCAGCGGCGTTCAACCACGGCAATTCAGGCGGTCCTGTTTTCTGCGCAGACGCCGGAACGGTAATCGGCGTGGCGGTCGCGGGCGTTCGAGCCGGTGGCGGCGGCCCGCTCGACATGGACCCGCGCGTCGCGCTCTTCACTCCTTATTATTGCGTGAAGCATTTCCTGGATGTGAGCATCGCGAAGATGGCACAGTAAAGCAGTGCCGAGAGTTGAGTGCCGAGTGCCGAGTGTTGAGTGCCGTCACTTCGATTTTCAATGCAGAGTACCTTTCCGCGTATTTCTTCGTGTCTTGGTGCGTTTGTGTTAAAAATAATCAAACGAAAAAGAGTTGAATCGATTTGATTATTGGAACGCATTCATGACCGACTCCAATCGGCAACAGGTGGCACAGGCACGATGGCGTGCGTGGCTGAAGCGCGCCGGCGTTTATTTTTTCCCGCCCATTTATCTCTTCTTCGTAGCGCACGTTCTTTTCTCAGACAAGTCGATTCCAATCTGGGACGCTGAGCAGCAGCAGATGCCGTACTATTCGCTGCTAGCCGACAGCACGCGATCCTTCACGCCGATTCTGTGGAATCCATACAGCAGCGGCGGCGCTCCGGATTACGCGATCACCGATTATTTTTTACTCTCGCCAACCGTTGGGATCGTTGCGCTTTTTTTCGGCAGCGGTGTTCACGGCTATCAGATGTATTGGTTTCTGATGTGGGTCTTCGGCGCTTGGGGGATTGTTGCACTGGGACGGCATTTGAAAGCGCCGGATTGGGGCATTTGTGTTGTCAACGCCGGGTTTCTGTTCAGCGGATTTTATTGCGGACAGGCGCAGAATCCATCGTCGCTCTCGGCGCTTTCGTTTCTACCCTGGGTCGTGTGGCGTTTGGACGTGGCGCTGCAAGAGCGGCGAGCTCGCCCGGCGCTGGAGGCCGGTGCGATTTTTGGGGTGTCGGCGTTGTGTTCGTACTTTGGACTGACGGCGTTATCAGGATGTTATTGCGGGATGTGGGTGATGGGGCGGACGTTGTTTGCGGAAGAGGATTCCGGGCTGAACGAGTCTCCGAAAAAACGATGGATCGCCGGGGCAAAAGCGCTGGTGTTGATGGGCGTTGTTGGGATTGTGATCATGTCTCCGTCGCTGGCGGGGATGCTGGTGGAAATCAAAGGGTATTCGGATCGGGCGTCGGCATTGCCGCGCGAAGTTGTAATCTCAGAGAACGTGATTTATCCGGGCTCACTTTTTTCGTTCGCGAGCCCGTATGTGTCGATGATCAAACGCTATCACAATAATTTTTGGCCGGACGCCAACTTATGTTTAATCAGCGTTTACGCGGGCGTCGCGGCGACGGTGTTGGCGTGTGCGAGCCTGTTTGCGAAACGATCAGCGTGGCGGCGCTGGCTGTTTGCGGTGGCGCTGCTGTGTTTGGTTTCAACGCTGGGATATCACACGCCGGTGCGCGGTTGGCTTTATGACTTCTTTTTTCCAACGCGATACTTCCGGCATCCGGCGCTGTTCCGAATGTATTGGATCTTCACGCTTGCGGTGTTGGCGTTGTATGCAACGCGCGATTGCGCCGAGCGGTCTGATGTGGATGATGCGACGGTTCAACGACTCGCCTTCAAAGCGGCGTGTGCGCTGGGTGTCGTGGGTGTAGTTTGGATGACTGCGTTCAAGATGGTCGCCGTTGGCGGCGGGGCGCTAGCTCCGTTGTCGGGATTGGCGGACATCCATTTGTTCGGGATTTGGGGTGCAATGGCCGGGTTGTGCGGGTTGGGCTGGAGGAGCACTCCCAAGTTTCGGCAGCGTGTTTTTCCAGTTTTGATGGTTGCGCTGGCGTGTTTGGATGGGTTGATTTCTTTTGAATTGAATCGGCCGATCATGTGTATTGAGCGGCAGGGCGATCTCCAATTCTGGAAGGCGATCGAAGCGAAGCATCGAACGTCGATTAATCCGGGTGCGGAGGGTTTTGCGAGGACAGCGCGATCGGACGCATTCGTTCCGTCGTCGTATGCAGGCATGTTGCACAACTGGAATCTGGTCTCGAAGGATTTGGTATTTCGGAACTATTCGCCTCTGACGAATGGGTTTCACGTTGCGTTTTCGGAGACGCATGTATTGCTGCAATCGGCGCTGGGATTTGAGCGTGTCTGGTTTGCAGCGAACGTTCCGGAGATCGCTCCGACGAAGGCGAATTTCGAAGCCTACAAAGCGCGTGCGATCGCGATCGGCGCGGCACCCGTGGTCGCTCATTCGCGCGATGCGATCCTGAAGCCGAACGCGAAGGATGAGGGATTCTTGGCGTCGGAGATCGCGGCGTTGCAGGCACCAGTGAACGTCGTCCCAACGATTCTTGAATACACAACGAATCGACTGACGTTCAAGATCGTTGCGCCCGGGAATGGGTGGCTGCTGATCACTGAACGCTGGGCGCGCGGGTGGAATGCAACAGTGAATGGGCAGCCAACGGAAGTGCGGCCGGGGAATTTTATTTTCAGATGTGTGCCGGTGGTGCAAGGGGAGAATCGGATCGATTTCAACTACAGACCGTTCGGATTTCCAGAGTTATTTTACGCGAGCGCGGGGATGATGCTGGCGATGGGACTGGTGACTCTTGTTGGGACGATCCGTCGATTACGGAAATGAATTGTTTGCCGCCGCTTCCACCTCTTTTATTTTCCGATACCACTTTTGTTCGTCTTGGATGTGTAGGAGACGATCTGCGTGTGTTGAAAATGGGTACCGCCGGCGACGAGGGTCAGGGACATGGCTTTCTGAACGGACTTTGCATCGACGCTGGCGTCAAAACCGATTTGTGAAAGGGTTTGGGCAAAGGTGCCTTTGCTTAAACTGAGTTTGAATCCGACCCCGCTCCCCGCACTTCTTTTTAGCAGTGCGAATGCGAGTGAATCGCTTCCGGATTTCGCCGAGGCATTTCCGTCGAGCAAGAACAGGCGAACGACGCCGCCACAATCGATCGCCACTGTGTTGCTTACAAATGGAGCTAACGATGAGGTGTTGACCGTTCCGGTTATTTTTAAACTGTCGTGGCCCGACTTGGCGAAATTGAGAGCGCACGAGAATTTTGAAACGCTGATCGGTGCCAGGCCGGGCGCAATGGCGTTCAGTGGAACGGACGAACTATCGATCGGTGAAGAACCCGCCAGAGTTTCCAACGTATCTGAAAAACCGTCGTCGTCGCTGTCCAATTGTGGGATTGCCGGGATGAACTGAATCGCGAGCGATTTGCTGTCCGTTCCCGATGCACTGCTGACGCCGATGGTGGATTGAAATGACCCCGCGTTGGGGGAGACTCCGCTGATGACGCTGCCATTCAGCAGCAGTCCGGGCGGAAGGGAATCAGCCGTGAA
>JANXLS010001217.1 GCA_025355035.1 Planctomycetota bacterium
CGCGTCGACGGCACGCAATTGTGCTGGATTTCCTGATCAAACTGGGCGTAAAACCAGGAACGGCAGCGGTCGATTCCGAAGGAATCGAGCATCACGTCAGCGACGAGACGCTCGATATTTTTCAGAAATTCATTCGCGCCAAATAACAGTTTTAAATTCTCCGCCCTTCAAATACGAATAAAAAAACCGGCTTCCAAGTCTGAGTTGGAAGCCAGCCGGTGATAGACAACACGCTGTCACGCGCAAAAGAGACCCGTCAGTCCCGGGACGAACCCGGCTAACTGCGTTTTAAGGATGCCGATCAACGGTTCTTAAAGATCGGTCCCATTTTTACGCGGCCAGTGCCATTTTTCGAACCGATCTCCAATTTCAAGTTGGACAACCGGTCATATAAGAGACCGACACATGCGAACGATCTCGCGTTTCGGTAGCTCTCAGTGAGCACTACGAAGTTACGCCCTGCTTTACGCGGACAGCAACCTCCGGTCACCGTAGGAATTACTACTCACTGGAACACCTCCTTTATAATACGGTCTCCCTGCCTGGCCCTTGCCACTGGAGAGTGGCAACTCGGGGGCACCCCTTGAGGATGCTGTATCCACGCGAGTTTGCGGTACCATCAGGTGCGAATTGGCCCGCCAGTCGGCGTCCCAACCGGCCCATACTTTAACTAAACCACATGGATTGGGACTGTCAAATTTTTCATGCAAAATATATTCTAAAACCATGTCATCTAGAGTTTTAAAAAATAAATTGATTGTCGACTCCAAGCGCGACTTGAAAAACGCAGTGAGAATATGAAGAATCCACTTTGACAACGTGTCCTTCCTGCGTAATATGTTCTCTCCACTTTAGAGCAGCGAAGTGGAACGCAAGCCGAGGTGGCGGAACTGGCATACGCGCAGGTCTCAGAAGCCTGTGATCGCAAGATCGTAAGGGTTCGACTCCCTTCCTCGGCATTACCCATCAATTTCAACGAACTATTTTAACATCGAATAACGCGAATCGACACGAATGTTTTTGGGCAAGAATAATAGGTCTTTTTTTTCCCTAATCCGCCCGCCGGTTTACACTTATTTGCATCTAATTTATTCGTGTTTATTCGCGTTATTACATGTTAAATGCCGTTTGTTCAAACATCATTTGATGGGAACAACTACCCCGGCGGGTGCATTTTTTCCCAGATCGTCGAGAAAAGTATTTAATTCTTCAATCGATTCGGCCACGAGTTTGTCGTTCGTTGTTTCGACAATCGCGTAGGTTTTTCGTGAATTGATGTTCGCGACAGTCACATCGCCGGCCGCTTCCGCAGTATCGAAACGCATAACCGTTTTCCACGGATAGTAGCGGGAATTGGCGAGCGAGAGCATGGCAGCGGTGGTGGCATCGCCATCTATTCCGATGATCTTGATACGCAGTACGCCACGTTGTACGGCGTCGGCTGCGGCGATAAGCGTCGAGTTATACGGGCTGGGTTGAGAGAGGACGCTGGCAACAGATTCGACGGCGGCCCGTGCGCGTTCGAGGATCTGTGGGTCGCTGGTGAGCGCGAAGAGGCGAGCGTAAGTACAGGCAATCAGGCCGTTGGTCGAGGGTTCGCTGGTGTCCTGAATGCTCTTCGTTCGCCAGTTGATTCCGGCGGCAAAATCCGGCGGGCCGCTGAGACTGCGTTCAATATACCCACCGCGCAGCAAGTCGCGGAAATGAAGGTCGAGGCGGTCGAGGGCTTCGATGGCAATTTGTTTGTAGGCTGCGTCACCGGTCGTTTCGTACGCTTGCAGACACGCCCAGGCGCGCGTCGTTTCATCCATCGCGAGCGCTGCGGATCGAGGATCGTTCAATACGTGG
Source organism: Planctomycetota bacterium (assembly GCA_025355035.1). GTDB lineage: Bacteria > Planctomycetota > SZUA-567 > H5-PLA8 > H5-PLA8 > JANXLS01. Next base: position 1,849 of record JANXLS010001217.1, read on the forward strand.
CGAACGGGGCGGGGGACTTCGGCGTTGTCGCGGCGTTCTTTCAAAATGGCGGTCAGTGTCTTAAGGCCTTGTTTGACGAAGTCGTCGCGCCCCATGAGTCGTCCTCCTTCGAGGAATGCTGCCGCAAGCATGGCGTTGGCGTCGCAGAGCGGCGTGTCGTCACGCGGCGGTTGCGGGCGTAGCGCTCGTGCGGAACGCATGGTTTGGCGGACGCGGTCGAAGCGTGTGCGGGCGGCGGCGATGGTCATGCCGAAATCCCTCGCGACATCGTGAAGCGGTCGATCTGCCGTCAGGACGGTTCGATCCGGAGCTGTGAATGGTTGGTTGCCCGACTCGTTTATGCCATAAATCGCGCGGACGAATCGGACGTCGGAGTCGTCGGAAAAGAGCGCTTCGATCTCTCGCAACGACCACGTGTAGTACGTGCCGTCTTCGAAGGAATACGATCCCGGCGCTATTGATGCCGAAAAAAAAGATCGACCGTCGGCGACTTCCGATTGCCAGAACGCGAGGCAGTCTTCGGCGGCGTTTCGATAGCGCGCATTGCCTGTCGCCTGCCACGTATGCAGGAGCATCGTGATCATTTCCGCGTTCAGCAGCGGCATTTTTTCGAAGCGCGGCATGAGCCATTTTTTATCGGTGCAGAAGTGATGAAATCCGCCGTCGATGAGGTCGGTGAACCCGCCGCGCAGCATGTGGTCGAGCGTGATTTCGACGACCTCAAGACTCTTCTTGTCGTTGGTCCGGGCGTAGTGAGCCAGACACAATTCGAGCGCGCGCGGCTCGGGAAATTGGGCCGGCCCGGGGGAACGGAAACCGCCGTTTTCGCGGTCGTGCAGCGTTTGGAATCGCACCGCGGTTAGGGCGACAATATTGGGAGGGATGACACCGCGCAACGTCGGGTGTTCGAGGTCGCGCTTCAATGCTCGGCAAAAGGTTTCGGCTTCGCGCGAAATGCGAGTGCGGTCTTCGCCCCAGCGTTGCGCGAGCGACACGAGCGTCGAAATCATGCCGGGTTTGTTGAGCTCAATATCATCGTGAAGCGGAATGGATGTTGAGG
>JANXLS010000172.1 GCA_025355035.1 Planctomycetota bacterium
GCGCAGGGCCAAGCCCAACGGCATGGCTCCGCGCGTGACGTTCAAGTGCAACGTCGCCATTTGGAACGCAATAGGATCGGCTGGATTCAGCTGCACTGGCACATCTTTTTCCGAGATGGATCCATCCAGCGATTGAAAGAATACGTCGCACTTTTTTTTGCGAAATTCATCGACCACCTGATCCGGATTCTGCGTTGAAATCTGAACCGGTGCGGGCGCGCTGAGCTTGGCAAGGAGGGCAGTCTCGTCGATCTTCTCCGGGCGCGGCCAAATGGCGTCCGGCGCGTTGCGGCGCAGAAGCGAAATCAACCGCGCTGCGCGTTGAATCGATTCTTCGGTTCCGGTGATGACCAGCGCGCTGGATGCCGCGTGAATTTCAGTGCCGTTCGGCAAATTCGTCAGCAACTCCTTCTCGACGCGCCCGGCATCGTCGCGGCTGAGTTCCAGGCTGCTCCAATCGAAGGTGTAGCGCTGGATCGAAAGCCGCTTCGCGTTTTCAGCCGATGTGATCAGCAACGTGTCGCCACGCGGAATGACGCTCGTGTTGCTGAATAAGGCGAGGTTGGTGGCGAATTGGTGCAGCGTCATTTGGTGCATCATCTGCGGTGACTCCATGATGCCATCGCCGGCCGGTTGCGAAAAACGCGGATCGGCGCTGCTGGTATCGATCTCGGCGCGGATGTTGTGCTTTTTGCAGACGTCGATAATCGTCATCAGTGGCAGGATGGCGTTGTTCGTGTCTTTAACCCAATCCGGTTTGCCGGACATCGTTTTTTCGAGCGCCGCTTTCAGCGCCGTATCAACGGGCAGATAGCCGTCGTAATTCAGAAAAATTTTTGAACGAAGTTTCCTGGCGTTGGATGCGATCTCGGGATCGGGGTCGTTGAAAAATTCCTGTGCGATGGCTGTGACGCCCGGGCCTTTGCTGACCAATTTCGCTTGAGCCGCATTGCGCGCGTCGAAATCCTCGCTTCCCAATTCCTTGAACCACCCGCGCACCAGTTTCTCGTCTTCCAGCGACAAGACGGCCGGCCGCAGAGCGAGGCCCGGGTCGCCGGAAAACCGGTCAATCGCTTCCGCTGAAGCACATTGCACCGTGATGGCAAACCACGCGGTCGCGAAACACAATACTGAATGCAGGCGGACGGGAACTGAATGCGTCATGTGTGAAGGAATCTCCAGACGGCTTTTAAAACACCCTCTAAAATTAGATACAGAAAGTTTTTGTATCTTCAATCTTCATTTTGCTCAGTGTAATATACTGGACGTTGCAGCGACCGATTGAACTAAAATTTCCTGGGAAAGTGAAATGGCGATGAGCGATTCGTGTGCGGCGTGCGGCTGTCATATCACCAACAATAAAACGGCGGACGGTCCCGCAGTGTTGCATGGAGCGAAACTATATTGCTCGGAATGCGCGGCCATGATTCTCCCGCCCGAGGAACTGGAGCGCCTTTCAAAACCAGCGCAACCGGCTGACGCGAAATCCAGGTCCGTCAAAGCCGCCCCGCCGCGTCCCGTTGCACGCGTCATGGTCGAAGATGAAGTTCTGGGTGAGGAAGAAGTAATTCCGGCTGAGAAAACGAAAACCGCACCGATGGCGCACACGGCCGCGTCCGGCTTGGGTGTGCAGCGCTCTGTCGCCGCAGCACCGAAACGGGAAGCCGCTGCGTCCGGAACGAAGATCAAGGCCCCCACGCGCTCGCCCAACCAGCCGCCCGCGCCGGCACAGACAACCCAGAGCAGTCGGCGCTCCGGCACTGCAACAATTCCACGCCGCGATTCGAATACGTCCGGTGCTCGTCCAGAGCGCAACGAGCGCGATGCCGGATCCGGTCGTGATACCGCCAAGAAAGCCAAGAAAAAGAAAGATCAGACAGGCCTCTACATCGGCATTGGAGTCGGCGTGCTCGTGCTCGTCGCAGGTCTGTACATCGTTCTCTCGAGCGGCAAGCCCAAGCCGAATGCGAAAGCCAAGCCGGTCGATGAATTCGTCGACAACGACAAAACCCCGTCGTCCGAATACGCCCGCCGGGCCGAAGAATCTCGATCGAAGAAAGATTCGCGCAATGCCGTTCTGCTGTACACCAAAGCCGCCGAGCGCGCGGAAAAAGAAGGCAATTCGCAAAAGGCGAAAGAGTACAACATGCAGGCAATCACGATCGAAAAAGCTTCGACGTTGCGATAGCGGTTTTCGTATTTTGACACTGCCAACTCGATCAATTGTTTTTACGAACTTGTGCCAGCGGTGCGGGTCGGCCAAGTTATTTTCCCCGTTCTTTCAACTCCTTCATATGCCGTTCTTTCAGCACCTTCACCTGCTCGTCAGTCGGTCGCGAATAGTATGGGCTTCCTTCGTCCGTCTCAGCAGGGTTTGAATAGGGCATGTTTCGGCTCAGCACCCATCCGCCGCACACGCCCAACAACAGCATCCCGGCGACGACGAATTTTCCGTTCGTCCCTTTTTCCTCACCGTCTTGATTCGTTTCGCCTGACATCGTTCACCCCGTCGTTCATGCGTTCATGTGTCCGACTCACCTGCGTTTATTCGTGCTGTTTTTAACACACGATTGTTCCTCGCGCACGTTCTTTGCGTGCCGTTCCGCTTACTGCGACAGCGACGCACTGCATCACTGCATCCAGGGTGTGTAACATTTGAGTGACTCCTCGCTATAAAACGCGAAATTGTGGTGCGGGCGTCCCGCCCAATACTGCGTGAATTAGGCCGCACGATTTTTCGCCTTCCACTGGTTGCGTGTCGTCATGAGCACGGGAAAGGTGCCGGGACGTTGGATCACGGCGCGCGGTTCGGAC
>JANXLS010000177.1 GCA_025355035.1 Planctomycetota bacterium
AAATTGCAGAACGAATGGCTCCGATTGCGGATTGAAAGCAACGACGCCGTCCATCCCGACCACACTGTTTTTCTGCGCCATTTGGTCGTCTTCAACGACGCCGACGAAGACCGCGAAGTCCGCCTGTTCTTTCACTACGATTTCAATCTCCTTGAAAACACGTTCGGCGACACTGCGTATTACGAACCGCACAACAACTTCGTCGTTCAATACAAAGGACCGCGCTATTTTCTGTTGAACGCGCGGAACGCCGCAGGCGAGGGCATTTACCAATATTCGACGGGCATCAAGCGCGTTCAGCAATTCGAAGGCACGTGGCGCGACGCGGAAGACGGAACCCTCGGCGGCAATCCGATCACGCAGGGTTCGGTCGATTGCATCATCTCCGTCCGACAGGTAATTCCGGCGCACGGCAGTGTCGCCTTTCAGCATTGGGTCTGTGCGGAGAAGACGTTTTACGACGCGAAGGAATTGAACGACGTCGTGCTGCGTCACGGTTTTGAATCGTTGAAAGATGCGACGATCGAACGCAGCCGCAAGTGGGTCGGCCAGGCGCGCGGCGAAGTGCCAGCGAGCGAAAAAGACGGCGCGCTCGCGCAATTGTACCGGCGCTGTTTGCTGATCGTGAACACGCAGATCGATTCCGGCGGCGCGATCATAGCGGCCAACGACGGCGATTCGATTGTCTTCAATCGCGACACCTATTCCTACATGTGGCCGCGCGATGGCGCGCTCGTTTCGCATGCTCTCGATCTTGCGGGCTTCCCCGAACCGACTCGAAAATTCTTTCTGTTCTGCCAGAGCATCATGCCTAAAAACGGGCTGCCCGAAGGATTTTTGCTGCATAAATACAACCCCGACGGATCGTTCGGCAGTTCATGGCACCCGTGGGTACACGACGGAAAACCGGCGCTGCCAGTTCAAGAAGACGAAACGGCACTCGTTCTGTGGGCGTTGCAAAAACATGTTGAGATCTACAAAGACGCCGCGTTCATCGCGTCGCTGACCGAAAAATTAATCCGCCCGGCCGCTCGCTTTTTATTGAAATACCGCAACACCGAGACGGGCCTTCCGCGCGAAAGTTACGATCTGTGGGAAGAACGCTACGGCGTGCTGACGTTTACGACTTCGGCTGTTTACGCGGGCCTGATCGCCGCGTCGAAGATGCTGACGCATCCAGAAGACGCGCAGCTCCACACCGACTGTGTCGACGCCGCCGCGGCGATGAAAGCCGGGATGCTCGAACATCTCTTCAACAAAGACGAGAACCGTTTCGTGCGGATGATTTCGTACCCGCCCAACGGCACGACGAAATCCGATTTGGCGATCGATGCCAGCGTTTACGCGATCTTTCATTTCGGCGTCTTCAGCCCGGACGATCCCGTCGTCGTCAGTACGATGGCGCAGATGGAAAACCGCCTGTGGTGCAAGACCGAGCAGGGCGGCATGGCGCGCTACGAGAACGATTATTATTATCAAATTTCGCACGAAGTCGACAAAGTCCCCGGCAACCCGTGGATGATCTGCACCCTTTGGCTCGCGATGTGGTACCTCGCCCGCGCAAAAACAAAAGACGACCTAAACCGCCCGCGCGACATCCTCGAATGGGCCGCCAAACACTGTCTCGAATCTGGGTGCATGGCCGAACAGATTCACCCCTATAACGGCGCCCCGCTCTCGGTCTCGCCACTGACATGGAGCCACGCGACGTACATCGAAACGGTTCTGAAATATTGGGAGAAATGCAAGACGCTTGGAT
>JANXLS010000277.1 GCA_025355035.1 Planctomycetota bacterium
TGCGCGCGGGGAGGAATCGAGTAGATTTAGAGGTGTGGTGCAAGGCTTGAGCGCAAGGCTTGGGCATGTGCCGGAGTGGCGGAATGGCAGACGCAGCGGATTCAAAATCCGCCGAGGGCAACCTCGTGAGGGTTCGACTCCCTCCTTCGGTATCTTAATCTCTCCTGAACAATTTTAAAACGGTGATACTCAGTTGGATGGGATGCGCTGCTTGTGAGCGATTCGTTTGGCAATTTTCGCGTTGTTTTGGTGGAAGGTAATTCGCAGTCACTGTAGAATTTGATGGGTAATGCATGGTTTAGAAACCCAGCCGCATCCGGACAGCAACCGTCGTCAATGAGGACAGTTTTGTGAGCGATCCCGCGGGTTCCACTCCGACCGAAACGCGCCAACTCATCGGCCGCGCGCTGATCCCGATACAATTCGGCGAACAGGTCATCGTCAGCATCCTGTACAACCACGACGCGAATCCGGTGCATCATCGCCCGGATCACGCGATTCAATGGATGCTGGGATTGCTGGCGGCTCAAGGCGTCGGCGGGACCGATGGATCGCTGACGAATGCCGGGCCGGAAGAGCGAACGTACACGCTGGGCACCCGGCTGCTGGCGTCTCAGGATGCCGTGGTCATGCCCGGCGTGGCGCTGGCGTCAATCTGCTATGAACACTTCATCGATCCCAGCGAATTGACGACGAGCATTTCGACGACGTTCACCTACCCGCTGCTGGTCCCGACAAAAGGCGACGTGGTTGTGACCGTCGAAGCGTATGAATTGCCGGACACATCCGCCGGGGCGTTGGCGGGAAGCCGCAAAATTCAGATCGAAGCGTTCGGCCCCAGCCTGACGGGCGGTCAGACGCGGTTGATGAAGCTGGACGCTGTCGTCTTCAAGGCCGGGACGTCGCGCGAGGATGTGTATCAGAGCGTGGTGAAACCTCAGTTCGATGAATTGTCGAAGACCGCCAACAAGCTTCCGGGCATGCCGGAATTGGCGCATCCGTCGTCGATCAGCCAGGAAGACCGGCGGCGTTACAACCGGATCGTTGAACCGGGCAGCGAATCGAAAGCGCGGCCGATAACGGAGTCGGCGTGGCAGTGCAAAATTCCGCGCGTACTGACCGAAGTCATCGATATTCTGAAGTACAATGAGCCGTATCAAAAGGAAGTCAAAGCGCACTACGCGGGCCGCGCCGACGAAGCGGAGCGCGTTGCCGCGATTCGGCGCTACGTCGAAAAAGAACGAAAGTACAATCTGTTCGGCGACGACAAGGTTGCTCCTCGGATCGAAAAAATCGCGGCGCTTCAACAACATTTATACGCGCGGCAACACACGGTTTTCGATCCTCGCCATTTTAAGGAAGGCGCGGAGGCGACAACGGCGGGAACGCAGATTTTGCTGGATCTGCACCTCAGTGAAATGCGGCTGCGCCGGGCGATGCACCGGTTTTTCACGTGCGGGAAATTGAAGAGCGGGGAAGCGGTCTTCATGGGCGAATCGACCGTCATGGCTCAGCCGTTGGTGACGAAGGAACTGGCCAATTTCCTGTGCGAAACCAACCACGCGTTCGACACGCTGAAATTGATGGAATACAAACGGTAGGCGCTCGGTGGCGGTTGAATTTAGGCAATCCGCACAAAATAACCGTCCTATGGTGCGGAGATTTTCGCGGTACTCGAGGCAGGACTTTAATGCAGTATTGAGAAAAATACCGCATTGAAGTCGCAATGAAGGAGGCGGCCAAAAGATCAAGCCAGATGGCTTTTATGCGGGTTGCCTTAACGGGATCGATTTACTTTGCAGCCGGTCCCACGCCGATACCGAACTGTTTTTTGGGGTCTGTCTTTTCAGCGTTCACCAATCCGGTTTTGTTGCAGAAGTTGCAATCCAACGCGGCTTTTTTGCCGGCTCCACCGCAACTGTTGCACCGGAGCACCTCGTCGCCCATGAACATGTAGCCCGGCCATTTGCTGCGTTTGCATTGGTTGCAGGGCAAATACGTTTCAACGCCCGAGCCGTGACAGACCGGGCACCACAGCCGGCCGTTCGGCGGCTGTTTCGTTCCGCCTTTCATGGGTGAAATGTGGCTCAGCAAGACTTTGCCGGTGCGGTTGCAGAGATCGCAATACATGCCAATGGTCTTTCCGGTGCCTCCGCAACGCTGATCCATTTCGAAGTGGTCGCCGAGATTTTTGTAACCGGGTTTGCCGCTCTTGTTGCAGTTCAAACACGGCAGCACGATCCAGATTCCGGTGCCATTGCAATTGGGGCAATTGACCGGCTTTTCGTCAATCGACGTGACTTCGTTCAAGCCCGCCGCCGCCGCGATTTTCTCTTTGCTCATACCCTCTTTCGAGTAGCCGTTCGACGGATTCGCTGCCGCAGCATTGGGACCATCCGTCGCTTTGTCGCGTTCTTTGAGATCGCTCTTCAACACCCATTCGCCGTTGGATTTGACGAACCCCAGCGCCTTCCGAGCCGCAGAATTGTTGGGGTCAATTTGAATAACTCGATTGTACGCCCGATTGGCTTCCTCGCGCGCGCCCTTTGCGCTGGCCGATTCCGCCAACGTCATCCATTCGTCTTTGCTGTCCTTGTCGGCGCTTTTAGTCAGCTTGTCCATTTTGTCGCGCAACGTGGACGCGGCCGATTTTTTCTTTTCGACACTCTGAATTTCTTCCCTTTTCAACGTCATCTTGCCGCTGGCGACTTTGACCACGATCTCGGATTCGTTCTCCGACACCACGTCGCCTTCGATGACCCGACCATCGGACATCGTGACGATTTCTGCATGAAGATTCAAACACATCCACGCCACCGTCAGGAGAACTCGCGAAAAACAACGCATATAAAAGCCTCGACAGTTAATCATTTAAATATAACGCACATGTGCAGAGTAGGATTTTTTACTAAATAACGCAATAGAAAAGTGCCGAGTGCCGAGTATTGAGTGCTGAGTACTGGTGCTGAATATCGCTTTGCCGTTAACTTTGAACCTTGAACCTTGAACTTTGAACCGCCGTTAAAACATTCAGAGCGTTCGGACGGATTTCGAACGTGCATGGCGTCTGGCCGAGGGTTTCGCCATCGGCGCAGATGTACAACGGGCCGTCGGGCGTTTCGACGGACATCTTCTTCGTCTTCAGCATCGAAACGGCTTTGTGAGTTGTATGCGAACCGCGCAACACGCGCATTAGGAATGCGAAGACCGCCAAGCGCGGAACTTCACCGACCGTGCACACATCAAACAGGCCGTCGTCCATCGCCGCGCCCGGAGCGATCTGAAGTGCTCCACCGTAGCACGGCGCGTTGCCGGTCGCAGCCAACAACATGCGGCCTTCGCGCTGCCCGAAATCACCGCTCAATTTCAGCATCGGAAAACGGTACCCGGGCAACACCCGCAACACACCGTAGATGTACGCAGGCGTTCCTTTCACCCACAACTTGCGCGATTCGACAAAACGACTGACATCGGAATCGAATCCCAACGTCGCGACGGTCAAAAACCGTTTGCCGTGGACCGATCCCAAATCGATCGGGCGGCGGATTCCGCTGACCAGGATCTCCACCAACGCTTCGGGCGAGTCGCGTTTGGACAGTCCCAACGCGTGAGCGAAATCGTTGCAGCGGCCGCCGGGCAAGATTCCCAACGCTGTCGAACTGTCGTCCAACGCGGTCGCAATCTCCTGCAACGTGCCATCGCCGCCACAGCCGACAACGACCGGCGACCCAGCGCACGCCGCGCCGGCGGCCCAACGCTGAGCGTCCCCCCGAGCGGTCGTGACGCGCACTTCGGCCGACCGGCCGCGAGCCTTCAGCAACTCGACCGCGCGCGTGGCCAAATACGGTGCCGCCTGCGAACCCGACGTAGGATTGGCGATGATCAAAAAATCAAGCATGAGCGGAACCTATTTTCGACTTTTTTATTCTCTCGCAGCGACGCGGAGGCGCAGTGGAGGGCACCACAAAAACAGAGGAAACGGAAAAGCGAACGTTCGAACTAATCTAACCGTTCGTGTCTGAATTCCGTTGTGCCCTCGTTGCTTTTCTCTGCGCCTCCGCGACTCTGCGAGAGAATTAAAAAACTACTCGAAGCACTTTGGCGTTCCCAACTGCTCGCAATGCCCGTCGCGGAACGTGAAATGCGGTTGGAATTGCCAGTTGAACGTCTGCCGGAATTTCAAACTGCGCTGCTGATCTTTTGACGGCTTGAACTTTCCCGAATTCTTCGCGACTTCGTAGATCGGTTCGTCCAGGTTGTATTCAATCAGAGCGCCGCTGAGCAGTTCGTCGTGAAGGTACTTGTGAGCGGCGTCCAACGACGACCAGACGCCCATCGGACACGACCCCCGTTCGCCCATGAAAACCCACACCGTCTGCCCGCCGTAAACGTCGCTCATTCCCGAAAACCCCGAGTGCACTGAAAACCTGCCACGTCGTCCTCAACTAAAATATCGAATGCGTGACGAAGCGCATTCAATTCTGTCCGCACTGAATGAATTGTTTTTACCGCGCGAAAACGCCGAATGTCGCAGAGACGACGAACTTTAAAAAACGTTCCTTCTCTTTTCCTCTGCGTTCGCTGCGGTTTCAACGGTCGGGTTCGTGTGCGGAACAGAATTTCGTTACGATCCGTGCGAACTGTGCCGAACTTTGCGGATCCACAGATCGTAGAACGATCCGGCCACCGACCCCAGGAAACACACCGCCATTAACGCCCCGCCAGCCATCACCACCGGCGACATGGATGCTCCGAATTCGCGCACACCCCACCAACCCAAGATGTCCAACAGAATCGATAAATGTCCGCCGACGATCAACCCGGCGCGCATCCATACCGGCCACTGAGTCGACGCGATGGCCATGCCCAGGAGCATGAACATCATGCCCATCCCAAGTAGATGAATGTGGCTCAACGACAGCAACCGGCCCTTGTCCATTCCGGCCGAAGCCGCCTGAGTGAATTTGGAAACGTCAGCGAAGGATTCAAGCGGGTAGTCGGGCATTTTGTGCCGCATCGTCGAATCGCGGGAATGGCAATCCGTGCAGCCGTGCTTTTCGATGATGTTTCCTATCCCCTCGTTCTTCCTCTTTTCGTCGTCGATTTTATAATCGGCTTCCGGAGCGCCCCGATCAATCCAGGCGACGACGCGTTCGATGTCTTTGATGTCCTCAGGCTTCAAATCTTCAGCAGCTCCGTTGATGTCAAAGTAGCGCCGCATCGATCCGCCGACACCGATCTTGCGCTTCAAGATCGGGACGCCGTTTCCATGGAACGTTATCGTGATGTCGTCCATGCTCAAACCTTCTTTGCCGTCCGCCATTTCAGTCGTGTGCTTCAAATACAATTCAGCCGCGAGAAACCCCGACGACAACACAATCAAAAACATCGATATCAGCAGCTTCCACGGCAAATCGAGCTCGGACAAAGGCTTCATGAGGACTCCGGTTTAAAGTTCAAAGTTCAAAGTTCTAGGTTCTAGGTTCAAGGTTGTTGGTAATCGTAGACCGTCTTCGTCATCCATTTTTCGTTGTACACTTATTTCCGCCCGACGGCGCGTTCCAATTCGTACCATGAAATTTCCAGCGCCAGAGGCCGGCCATGAGGACACGTCAGGACGCCCGCGCGAATGGGACCGGCAACGGCCTGAAATTCGCCAATCAAAGCGTCCATTTGATCGTATGTCAACCGTTCACCGGCTTTGATCGCAGCTTTGCACGACAAAATGTACGCGGCTTTCTCGCGCAGCGTCCACCGGCGCAAAGCCTTGGAACCCCCGTTGGGCGCGTCGTCGCCCAACGCCAACGCTTCCAGCAGTTCGCTGACCAGCCGGCCCGGCGCGGCCTTTTTCATGATCGCGGGGACGGCTCTCACCAATAACGCTCGAGCGCCGAAGGATTCGCAATCAAAACCCAGATGGCTTAATAAATCGATCGTTTCTGAACCGGATGACACCAGCGCCGCTTGAGCGGCGGATAATTCGACGGTTTCAGGAACCAGCAGTCCTTGAGAATCGCCGCGCGAAAGGGAGTTGGCAGCGGCCAACAAGCGCTCAAAGAGTATCCGTTCGTGTAACGCGTGCTGATCGATCAAACGCACACCGCTTTCGTCCTCGACGACGATATAACTCCCAGCCGCCTGACCGATCACGCGGTAGTCGGAGGCAGCAGCCGGTTTGGAATCTGCAGCGCCATACGGCCCGGGCGCTTCTTCCTTGACGGTTTGAACCTGGAACGCGCTGAGGTCGAATTCGGACACCGGTTCGCAATCGCCGATGGCCACAGCGGTCGCCGATGGAGGATCGGATCGAGGCCACAGGCCGAATTCGGCACACGCAGATCCATCGGACGTTTTCAACGGATTCAGTCGCGCGGGTGTCGCCAACGCGGCGGAGGTTCGGAACAACGGGCCGGACGATGGGAACGTCAGATCCGAACGAGGCGCGGAAAGTCGTGGGCGCGACCCACCCGACGAAGCAGGCTGGGGGGGCCTTGCAGACGGCGAAAAGCGATGTTGAGGAACACGATTGGCAGCGATTCCCAATCGGTTTCCGGAATCCGGAAAGCGCGATGGCGATTCGGAAGCGGTTTCCGATTCCGGTGTCGCTGTCATACGCGCATCGTCGGGTGCGGAAGACGTATCAGTCGCATGGCCGTCGTTGTTGTCCAAACCGCAGGCGTTGCGGACAGCGTGGTAAAACAAAGCGTAGATTCGGCTGGGGAGCCGGAAGCGGACTTCGGACTTGGCGGGGTGAACGTTGATGTCCACGTCTGAACCGGGCAATTCCAAATACAATACCGCGATCGGAAAACGTTTGGGAGGCAGCAAATGGCGGAAGGATTCCAACAGAGCGCTCGTCAGAGTCCGGTCTTTGACCGCTCGACCGTTGACTGTCAAATAGATCGCTGAACGGTTGGGGCGCGTGACCGCCGGAGGCGACAGCAATCCGTACAACCGGTACGGCGGATCGACAGGATCGACAGGGGCGACAGGATCGACGGCGAAGGTCGCGACGGTCGCGACGGTTCCACCGGTCGAACGTGTTCCGTTCGAACGATCCGAGAAATCGATTTCGATCAAGCCTTCAGCTTGATTCGAACCCAACGCTTCGCGCGCTCGGCGGCAGTAAGCGGATAGGGGCATGGCGGGAGCGGCTTGAGCCTTTCGAGCGGACGCAGTCGCACGATTCAACGGCGCGGTCGCCGATAAAGCGATCAATTCGCTGCGACCCTGGCGCAAAGTGAACGCCACGTCGGGGCGCGTCAACGCGAGCCTCAAAAACGTATCGGCGCAGGCGGAGGCTTCAGCGGCCAATCCTTTCAGAAATTTGTGTCGAGCAGGCAGATTATAAAACAACTCGCGCGCTTCGACGGTTGTCCCGAAAGGGCCCGACGTAGGGCGAGGTTCAGGAACTTCAGGCCGACCGCCGTCCACGTCGATCTTCCACGCCATCGACTCGTCGGCACCGGAGTTGGCGGAATCGGAAGCAATCAGACGATTCGGACGTTTGCGCGACACGATGGAAAAATGCGAAACCGACGCGATCGACGGCAATGCTTCGCCCCGAAATCCCAACGTTTCCAACGTATGCAATTGATCCGCGTCAGCCAACTTGGATGTGGCGTGAGGTTGTACAGCCAGACTCAAGTCGTCCGGCGACATTCCCATCCCGTCGTCGGTGATGCGCAACCGAGCGA
>JANXLS010000282.1 GCA_025355035.1 Planctomycetota bacterium
TACCGCAGCTACGGCGAATTCACCAGCGACATTGACAAAGCCACTGGAAAATGCAAAGCGAAAGTGAAGAGTCTCGAAGGTCACATCGACGAGGAGTATCACACCTTCGACATGAACTACTCCGACATCCAACGCGCCGAACGCTTCCTGTCCGAACTCAAACGCTTCGAAACCGAAGGCGACATGCCGCGCCTGCAGATCGTCCGCATCTGCAACGATCACACCAGCGGCACCGGCAAAGGCCATCTGACCCCCACCGCCTTCGTCGCCGAAAACGATCTCGCCACCGGTATGGTTGTCGAGGGTTTATCCAAGTCGAAATTCTGGGCGAATATGGCGATTTTGATCATCGAAGACGACGCCCAAAACGGCCCCGACCACGTCGACGCCCACCGCACGACCGCCTTCGTTGCCAGCCCTTATTGCAAACGCAAATCGGTCGATTCCAGCATGTATTCAACCAGCAGCATGTTGCGAACGATGGAACTGATCCTGGGCCTGAAACCCATGTCCCAATTCGACGCCGCCGCACTCCCGATGTTCAACTCGTTTCAAGCCACGCCCGACTTGACGCCCTTCTCAAAGCTCGACGCCAACGTCGACATTCACGCCAAGAATAAAGTCGGCGCCTGGGGCGGAGCCGAATCCGAAAAAATGAATTTCGCCGAAGCCGACGAAGCCGACGACCTGCAACTCAACGAAATCATCTGGCGCTCCGTCAAAGGCCCCGAAAGCCCCATGCCCGCCCCCGTGCGAGCCGCTTTCGTCTTCCCCCATCCAGAGGATGAAAAACGAAAAAACTAACGCTTGCATTTTGTTCATGCGACAGCGACCGATGCGTGAGACTCAGATGGGAAGTCGCTCAAGCTGAACCCAACTGGTAGAGGGTACGCAACGGGCGGGGTCCCTGCATTCGACTCGAAGCGAATAGCTGAGTTGCATCTGACGGTATGGAAGTGCGTCAACTCAACAGCCATTCAACGAGTTCAAGGGGCTGTTTGATCGATCCCGTGAATCATGTTTGAGAGCAGTGGCTCCCCATACAGGACGCCACCGAAACCATTACGCTGCGGTTTGCGGACAATACCCAGCGCGTGCGCAGGGCGCAACGCGCCTCCTGATGGATTAGCGCGGCTTCTTCTTCAATTCCAATCGAAATAGCCGGTAGTGCTCCTTCATCTTCGCAATCCAAGCGTCGTCCAGAAGCCGGCCAAACAGTTTCAGCACTTCTTTCCCGTCCACCAGATTGGGACCGGAGATGTCGATGGAAGGCCCCTTGAAATCAACCGCGTCCTGTTGTGTCCCGGCATTGCCCCACCATTTCTTGTAAAACCGGTCATGCAAATGCAGATCAAATACAAGCTCAAGAGCGCAGCCGGCGCGACCGTCTGCGGCGACATTTACAACACAATCAATAAACTCGGACCGGCCAGTGATACAAAGTGATTCGAAATCCGTGACTACTTTCCGATCGCTCCTGCATCGCGCCCGGGTGTTACTTTCCGAAACTCCGGG
>JANXLS010000303.1 GCA_025355035.1 Planctomycetota bacterium
CGGCGGACTCAGCCCGCATCTCATAGAAGACAAGCGCCTGACCGTCGCGCAATTCATGAAAAATAACGGCTACCAAACCGCCTGTTTCGGCAAGTGGCATCTCGGCATGGATTGGCCCATGAACGACAAATCAGCCCACGCCGGCGACGCTATCGAATCGGCGCATGTCAACAAAATCGACTATGCCAAGCCCATCACCAACGGCCCCAACGCGTCGGGCTTCGATTACTACTTCGGCATCTCCGCCTCGCTCGACATGGCGCCCTTTGTCTACATTGAAAACGATAAAGTCACACAGGTCCCGACCGTTGAAAAAAAGTGGGTCCGCAAGGGTCCCGCCGCTGTCGATTTTGAAGCCGTGGATGTTTTGCCAAAATTGGCGGAGAAGACGATTCAGTACTTCGACGAGTACAAGAAATCCCGCGACACCAACAAGGACGCCACGAAACCGTTCTTCCTGTATATGCCGCTGAATTCGCCGCACGGACCGATCGTGCCGACACCCGAGTGGAAAGGCAAAAGCGGCCTCAATGAATACGCGGATTTCGTCATGGAGACCGACGCCTGCGTCGGCAAAGTCCTCGATGCGCTCGAAAAAGACGGTCTCGCCGAGAACACGCTGGTGTGCTTCACCAGCGACAACGGCTGCTCGCCCGTCGCCAATATTCCGGAATTGGAAAAGAAAGGCCACTACCCGAATTACCACTTCCGGGGAATGAAAGCCGACATCTGGGACGGCGGCCACCGCATCCCTTTTATTGCGCGCTGGCCCGGAAAAGTCAAACCCGGTTCAACTTCCGATCAGATCATATGTCTCTGCGACCTGATGGCCACCTGCGCCGAGCTCCTCGCCGAACACCTTCCAGACGACGCCGGCGAAGACAGTGTCAGCTTCCTCCACGCGCTGCTCGGAACAGACACCGCACCGTTCCGCGAAGCCATCGTCCACCATTCGATCCACGGAAACTTTTCAATTCGCCAAGCCAACTGGAAACTCGAACTCTGCCCGGCATCAGGGGGGTGGAGCGACCCCAAGCCCGGCTCGACCGCCGAAAAAGGCCTGCCGAAAGTCCAACTCTACGACCTCGGCATCGACATTGGCGAAACAAAAAACGTCCAAGCCGAGCACCCCGACATTGTCGAAAAGCTGACCAAGCTTCTTGAAAAATACGTCGCCGACGGCCGCAGCACACCCGGCACGCCACAGAAAAACGCGGTGGCCATCGACATCTGGAAACTGGGTAAGGGACACTCGAAAAAAGCGGAGTGAGATAGAGCGTTTTTCAAACGGATGGAGACAAAGATGCGCCGCGCCGGGCAAGCGGGACGAGGAAGACGAGCGAAACGT
>JANXLS010000324.1 GCA_025355035.1 Planctomycetota bacterium
GCCTCGGTTGGCGTGGTTGGATTCTGTGACGTAGATGAACGGCTGGCCGGCGTTGGTCAGGCTGCCGAGGAATTGTTTTTTGACGTCGGCGAATTCGCGGCTGGAGATTTCGTAGATGCCGCTCTTTCGGTTGAATTTGTACGCGAACAATTTGTGTTCTTCGCAGAAATCCTTCGTGAAGAACGAATCGATGAAGGTCACGTCGTTGTGGTTGCGGCGCACTTCAAAAATCTTCTCGCGTCCGGCGTTCGCGCGGGTGTCCCAATTCTGGCGCTGCTCGAAATCGTCGCAGCGGTCCCATTCGATTCCGTGCCGCCCCTTGTTCCAACGGTCCTCGATGTCACGATACAGTTCCAAACCAATCTTGTACGGGTTGATCTGGTTCTGGCCCATCGCGACGGTACCGGAATGGTGGTCGGCGTAATCGATGATGTCGCGATCGCTCGCCAGTTTTTCGGTCATCATCTTCGAATGCCAGTACGTCGCCCAGCCTTCGTTCATGATCTTCGTCATGCCCTGCGGCGCAAAATAATAGGCTTCGTCGCGAATGATCGAAAGCGTGTCGCGCTGCCACTTTTGCAGGGGCGCATATTCGATCAGGAATTTCAAAATGTCGCGCGTCGGCTCTTCGGGAATGCGCGTTTTCTTTTTGCGCTCGTCTTCGAGTTCCTTTTTCTTCTGCTCGAGGAACTCCTTGGGATTGACAAAGCGGTCCATGTATTCTTTCGACCGGATGCGTCCGACTTCGAGCGTCTCTTCCTCAGCCTCTTCGTCGAGCTGCGAAACTTTCAGAACTTCCTCGATGCGCCGAATGCCGGTCGAATGGATGTCGATTAGATTTTCGATGCTCAGGCAATTGTCCAGAAACGCTTCGACGGTATCGAAACCGTAGCGCTCGCAATAGCCGCGAATGCGCGCGCCGTGGTTGGCCATGTCGTCGATGGCTTTGCGGCTGGTGTGCGTGAAGTAGCAGTTGTTTTTGAAGAAATCCGAATGCGCGTAGACGTGCGCCATGACCAGCTTTTGGTCGCACAGCGGATTGCTGTTCATCAGGTACGCATAGCAGGGATCGTTGTTGATGACCATCTCGTAGATTTTCGAAAGGCCGTACGTGTACGATTTGCTGAGCCGTTCGTATTCCATGCCGAAGCGCCAATGCGGATAACGCGTCGGAAATCCGCCGAGCGAAGCGATTTGATTGATCTGATCGTGCGTGAGAACTTCGAAAACAACGTCGAAGAAATCGAGACCGCATTCGATGGCGTGATCCTTGATCTCTTCTTTCAGGTCGTCCAGTTCGGGTGGCAGATTCATGTGCGCGATTCGCTCCGGGCCTTGCGACCGATTTTACTCAGTTGACGCGTTGAATTCGAATTCCTTTGCGAAAAAGCGCGAAGCGGAGCGTCTTGAAGACCGGCGCGATGGCGTTAAAATTTAATTCGATACGCCCCGGCGGAGCGGGATACTCTATTTCCCGTCCAAAAAATTCAAAATCCCCCGCGCCGCACGTTCACTCGCACCTGTCCCGCCCAGCTTCTTCGGAATCTCCGCAAGCGCCGCTTTCTGTTTCTCACGATATTCTTCATCGAACAATCCGCGCCGTATTTCTTCGGCGAGGCGCGTGGGATTCACTTCGCTCTGTAACAATTCCGGCACAGCGTAGCGTCCCAGCACGATATTGACGAGCGAGAACACGGGGATGTTTACCAGCATTCGCGCGATCAAAAAGCTCGCCGCCGATCCTTTGTAAATCACACACAACGGGTTCCCGGCCAGGCCCGCTTCGAGCGTACTCGTGCCGGATTTGACGACGGAGAAATCCGATACCGTTGGCAGCAGGAGCGAATGCGATGCCTTCAGAGTCGTCAGTTTCGCCTGCACTGCGTCCGCATTCAGCGGGTCGTTTTCCGCCGGCGTCGTCGTCACGGCGCGCTCGTTGGGATCGTCCTCACGCGGCAGAGACCACAGCGCGCGGAGTTGCGGATTTGCTTGTTGAGCGAGCGCGAAGCCTTCGCGCATCGGTTTGGAATGATGCCGGATTTCACTGCCGCGCGATCCCGGCAAAAAGCTCACAGTTTTGAAAGTTGCGTTGGGAGCGACGATCTGTTTCGCGCGTTCCAACGGCGGGACATAGGGCTCGACGGGCGGGCGGCTCGACGGATTCAGCGCCCATTGCGCTTGTTGCGTCGGGCATGCAAAAACGTCGTTTGGTTCCGGCAGATGGACATCGACCAGCGGATGCCCGACGAACTCCGTCTTCAATCCAAATTTGTTAAAAAACGGCGGCTCGAATTCGAAGACGCAAAACGCGCGATCGACGTATTTCGCCATCTTTTTCGCGCGCGCCGCTTTCCACGCCCACACCTGCGGGACGATATAATACAGCACTGGAATACCCAACTTTTTCACCTCTTCAGCGAAGCGAAGATTGAAGCCCGGGTAGTCGATGCAGATCAGGGCATCCGGCTTGGACTGCTTTACGTTGTCGAGCAGTTCGTAAAAGACTTTTTTAAAGAATCCGTACTTCTTCGCCACTTCACAGATGCCGACGTCTTTCTTTCCGTCGAGGTCCTTGAAT
>JANXLS010000371.1 GCA_025355035.1 Planctomycetota bacterium
ATCGAACCCATGCTGCGTGCGATCGGGGTTCGATTTCTCGTTCAAAAAAGCAAGTCATTTATTTCGGATGACAACACAGTGATCGCCACCACACCACATTCGTTCAAAGGCTACGAGGCCGAAATGGTGATCGTGGCTGGCGTCGAGGAATTTGTGGCAGCGGGTGACGTTCTCATTCATCCGTTGTACGTGGCCTTGACGCGGGCTCGGTCAGTTTTGAGAATTTACGGGGCGGACCCCGCGCGTACACCAGCTGGCAGCAGGATTCTGACCGTGCTCAAGGAATGCGGGGAGTTGCTCCACGATTGCCCGACTATTCAGGCGAGCAGCGCGTCGGACGACCTTCAAGGACTTCTGGAACGGATTGGCGACGACCATGCGCAATGGCTCAAAAAACTCGCCGATAGGTACCCGTTGATTCAAGAGCCGCTTTTGGGTGCCGATGGCGAGATCATCGCGCAGCCGCTTTTTTGGTTTGAAACACTTTTGGGCAAGCACTGTTGTTTCGGGCGGACCGATCCTGGACAGTTGACTCGCAACCAGCTTGAAGACAACAACATTGTATTGTTGATGTCGGGACAGGATGTCTTGTAAGTCCGAATCGCCACAGTCGTTTTCTTGCCGAAAGCGCGTTACTTTATGCTCATTCTGTGGATGATGCCTGGTTCGTTATTTCGACGGCTTCGAAAATGATACTGTGAAGCAGTTTCGCAACGTCGGGATGATTCTTGTCCATGAATGTCCGAAGATTTCCGTTCGTGATTACCTTGCGGACGTAGATGCAGAGCTTCAGAAGGTCCGCAGCGTATTTTCGATACTGGCTGGTGAAGAAATCGAATCGCTGATCGATTTCGTTAAAGCGCCGAAGCAGCTGCTGCTTAATTTCGTCGTGCTGCCAGGGCGTTTTCATTTTCGCGTCCAGTTTTGCCCGGAGCTTGACTGGCGTCTTGATGACCATCGCCCGCGTAAACGCCGGAGAGAAGTCGCCTGCTCTGTGCATTTCCTTCAAGATTTCAGTTTGCCTTTCCGGCTTGACGAACATCAACGACTTTGCACAACTCAAGATAATTTTACCCGAGTCGTATGCCTTGATGATGTCTGGCCCAAGTCGCGATAATAAAGTTGCTTTCAAGCGGCCTGAAAGTGAGTTGATGCCCAGCGCCCGCGCTATTGTTTTTTCGTCGACCGTTTCCATCGCTTTCCGAATCATGCG
>JANXLS010000375.1 GCA_025355035.1 Planctomycetota bacterium
AGCGACGACGCAGCCGATGAACGCGGCGCGCAAATTTCATTCGTCGACACTGCTTAAGAACGGCACGGTGTTGATCGCTGGCGGAACGAGTGCCGGCGCAGTGCCGCAATCGTCGTCTGAACTTTACACGCTTAATGCGCCGGTCACGAATCTGGCGCTAACGTCGGGACCGACTGCGACGCCGTCTAGCGCGGCTGCGGGGACGTCGATTTCACTTTCGGCCGTCGCAACGGGTGGCGCAGGGACGCTGACGTACACATGGGATTTCGGCGATGGGACGAGCGCGACGGGGCCGGGCGTGACGCATGCGTATCTTGCGGCCGGGAGTTACTCTGCGAGTGTGACCGTCGCGGACGGCAAGGGCGGCGTGGCGAACGGAACGACGAGCGTTACGATCACCGCTACGACCGTGAATGCTTTAACCGTCACTAAGCCAGCGATCAAATTAAATTTCTTGAAGAGCGGTGCGGACTCTATTGTGTGCACAGGATCGCTCGCGATTCCTGCTGGATTCGCGCCGGGCGGTTCGACGGTTCAGGTGAATGTCGGGAACGTTGCGGCATCGTTTGTTCTGACGGCTCAAGGCAACGGCGCGTTGGATGGGAATGCGATTTCGTTTGGGTTCAAGCAGGCCAACGGGGCAACGATTGCTCAGACGGCGCGATTCACGGTGTTGTTGAAAAACGGAAATTATCAGAGCGCATTTTCGGCTTTTGGATTGACGAATACGACCGTGTCGAGGTCGCCGGTGAACGTGCCGTTTACAATCGCGATTGATAACATGATCTTTCAGAAGTCGCAGGCGATGAAATATACAGCGAAGGCGGGCAAGTCCGGGACGGCGCAGTAAAGAAGATGCGGAATGTGCGGTCTGCGTGATATCAGAACGCTGGGATTTACTCACGCTCTTCCCTCACCCCGCGAGCGCGAACAGCATCGCTCGTCTGCCGTCTCCTTCAAGGGGAGAGGGGAACGGCGACGGCAACGGCTTTCGACGCCGCGATGCGGGAAAATGGAATCAGGTTCGGAGTTGTCCGGTGCCGTCGCCGAGCCATTTGTAGGTCGTCAGTTCTTCCAGGCCCATCGGGCCACGGGCGTGGAGTTTGTCGGTTGAAATGCCGATTTCAGCCCCCAATCCGAATTCGAATCCATCGCACAGACGCGTCGATGCGTTCACAAAAACGCTGGCGCTGTCGACGAGATTCTGGAAACGCTGGCCGCGTTCGGGTTTCGTCGTGATGATCGCTTCGGTGTGACGCGAACCGTATTTCTCAATGTGATCGGCTGCTGCTTCCAGGGATTCGACGATCTTCACGGACAGGATGCGGTCGAGGTATTCGGTGTAGAATGTCGCGTCGTCGGCATCCTTGACGAGCGGGCCGGAGACAGCGGCGTCATGCAAGATCGCGCGGGTGTCGGCGCAGACGCGGATCTCGCAATTTTTTTCGATCAGACTTTTCGCGACGATTGGCAGGAATTTTTTTGCGACGGATCGATGAACCAGGAGGGTCTCGGTTGTGTTGCAGGTCGAGACGCGTTGGAGTTTTGAATTCAATAGAATGACCTGCGCGAGATTCAAGTCGGCGAATTCGTCGACGAAAACGTGGCAGACTCCTTTGTAGTGCTTGATCGTTGGGATGCGCGAATTTTCAGCGACCATGCGGATGAGGCTTTCGCCTCCGCGCGGGATGCACAGGTCGATCAGGGAATCGAGTTTTAAGAGCGCGTTGATGGCGGTGCGATCAGTGGTCTCGACGACGGTCACCGCCGCAGCGGGAAGCCCCGCGCGTTCAAGGCTTGCGCGCAGGACTTTGGCGAGCGCGCGGTTGCTGGAAATCGCCTCGCTGCCGCCGCGCAGAATGCAGGCGTTGCCGCTCTTCAGGCATAGTGATGCGGCTTCGACGGTGACGTTGGGGCG
>JANXLS010000407.1 GCA_025355035.1 Planctomycetota bacterium
CGAAAGACCAGAATCCCAACCGGCCCAACCGCATCGAACCCCGAGCGGTAAAACGCCGGCCCAAGCAGTACGATCTACTCAACAAACCCCGCGAAGTCCTACGAAAACAACTTCGGGGAGCAGCTTAAGTATGTGCCATTCGGGACAGGGATGAAATTGTTCGTGTAAGTGACGCCGGCTTTTTGAAGAGCCACAATATTAGGCGTGTCCGTTGAATTGATCAACAGTGGATCCTGCAGGTCGGCGTTCCGCAGCCCATCGATACCAATGAAAAGCACGTGTTTTTGCTGGTTCGGCGCAATTCCTGCCGTGACAGCATTTGAAGGCGTCTCCGTCGTCTGAAGCGATCCAGACTTGTCCTTAATCTTAGACCCATCGGCCTTTGACGCGTTCGTTAAGCTTGGCGCCATCAATGCAAGAGCGACTGCCGCAATGATGATCGCAACGGCCAACATATCTTTATGTCGACCGATAATGCGTGCTACACGCATCATAAGAACCCCCTGAACCTGAGTAAAAGAAAAGAAAATTGATAACAAGACTGTACAGGAGGGTGGTTAAGGCAAGACAAGGATCGCTTTAATAAGTGATGCAGCTTAAAACAAGTTTATATGAAGGTACTTTTCGAGAGCCCAAGCAGTCCATTCGCAAAAGAACCGAAATCGTTGATGCTTCAATCCGGAGTTGTACAAGCCAATCGGCCGACTTGTGCAAGACTACTATCCTGTGGCAGGGAATTGGGCTGGGAGGAGAAGTAAATCGCCGAAACGAGAATACGCTTGTGAAGGGTATGAAAATAGTGAAAATATCGTGGTGCTGTCATCGTGTGAAAGGAATTCGTATGAACACTCGAAAGCAAGTGTACGCCTTCTTGGTGATCCTTTGTGCCATTGCGTCGCAAGTTCATTCTTTCGCAGAAGAAAACAATCCGCCGATACAACCCAAACCGAAAATTGAAATCAGCGACAGAGAAAAGGTCGAAGCCGAAACAGCGAACATTTTTGGTCTACAATTGAGCAACGTGAAGGACCCCATCGGTGCCTTCAAGCAATTCAGTATCGCTATTAAAATCAATCCCGCCGTTCCGGACTATCACAACAACGCAGGAAACGCGGTTTTGGAATTGGGGCGACCGCTTGATGCGATCGAGTATTTCAATAAAGCAATCGAGATCAATCCAAACATACCGCAGCCTTACATGAACATCGGTCGATGTTACGCAAAAATGGACAAGGGAATCGATGCGCAAACGTGGTACGCAAAAGCGCGCGAGCACGACAAAGACGGAGCCATGTGGGATCTCGATTGGATGATCGGCCGGGAACATGTCAAGCGGGGCGAATTTAAACTGGCGCTGGAATGCTTCGAACGGGCCCGTATCAAGGCCGAAAAGCACACCATCAAAAATCCAGACTTGCTGGCAGAGATCAACGCGTGTAAACGAAAGTTGGAGAAGTGAACGGCGACGATTCTGTGCTGTTTGTTTTCCAAAAAGATAACTATTGTGTCCGCTCCGAAAAAAACTATAATTGAGCAATGCGTTTTTTACCGGGGGTCCGTTCATGAAAGTCTGTACTTGTTGCTCCGCCGTATCGTTGGCACTCTGTGCTATCCTCGCGACCTTTGCGGCATCGGCACGCGAAACGACTCAAAACGCACTCGATAACGGCACCGAAGCCGATCTCAAGAACGGCGTCAACTACAAGGAAGCGACACCGTCCGAACTCAAGAAACGGGCCCAGGAACGGCGCGAAAAGCAGATCAAAAAAGATGCCGCTGCCATCTCCGCACACATTAAGACACTGAACAAGAGCAACGACGAAGCGGACCGTGCGTCGGCGGCGGAGTACCTTGGCGTGTTGAACGCATACGTTGCGATTCCTGATTTGATCGACTGCCTTCGCCCCGGTAGGAAGGAGAAGGAGTCCGTCATGCGCTCGGCAAACGGCGCGCTGATCAAGATCACTCAGAAAAATTTTGGTATGCAAGGCTATGACAAGTGGCACACGTGGTGGATCGCAAACAAGGTTGAATTCCTGAAAAAAGTTAAGGATGAAGTGCCCGAAACGGACAAGATCATGGCCGAATCGGCCAACACGCAGGGACTTGAATTGATGAAGATTGCGGACTTCCGCGCCGCATACAATCAATTCCTTGTCGCTGTCGACAAGAATCCGAAAGTGCCCGATTACCATAACAACGCCGGCATCGCCGTCATGGAATTGGGCCGACCGTTGGACGCGATGGAATACTTCCAGGAAACCATCGGCTTCGATCCGGCGCTACCACAGCCTTATATGAACATCGGCCGCTGCTATTCGCGCATGGAGCGCAGCATCGAAGCGCGCTCGTGGTTC
>JANXLS010000431.1 GCA_025355035.1 Planctomycetota bacterium
AACGCCCTTTCGTCAAGTACGCTTTATGGGAATTCAGACGCTCGTTCTTAAACAATTTTCGTACTTTTTTTATCGTTCAACCCGCCGCTCGAATCGTCCAATCCCTTTATTATCAAGCACGTTGCACATGTGATTCTTTTATGCACTTGTGGAAACCGACGAAAATGGCAAAAATAATGTAAAAAAAGACTTGTATGCGTCCGATAATGATTTGTGTCCCATTACCGTAATCGAGTAAACTCATATCACACGGTGCAGGGACGTTGACTTCACCATCGGGAGGCAATCATTGTGCGACGCAATGTGGTTATAAAAACTATTCTTGGCGTGATGCTGTTCGTAGCGGCTGGCTGCGCCACGACTGTCGCTGCGGCTGAAGAAAATCGCTTCAAATGCTGGATTGAAGAAGGTGGGTTGGTGTACCGCTTCGACAACCAGACCGGTGAAATCCACAAGCTCCTTAAGCCCGCGACCGGTCCGGCCGCGTGGGTGAAGTGCGACATTGTCGAACCGAAAGCCAGCCAGCAGACCGCCCGAACACAAATTTTGTCAACGATTCCCGTCGTTTCTCAGAATCAACCTCAACAGTATCAACCGATTCCGACCAACAGCTATGCCTCGCCCACGCCCATCGCTTCCCGTAACGTATCGCACTCGACTGTCGGTTCGATCCTGGACGCGGAATCAATGATACTTCCGTCGATCAACGATGAACGACGCACGCCATCCGCTCCGGTTGCGCCCGTCGCGAATGCGTCCGGGTCACGCCGGATCGAAATCTTCGATGACCTCGGTAACCAGATCACGGACAGAATCGACGACTCCGACCGAGCGGCCAATCGCCCGACAATCAACGCCTACGAACCGCTGCACGTTTCATCCACACTGAAGACCAGTGGAGACCGCATATCTGGCATCGTGATTCTCGACAACAAAGGCAACCGCAGGATTTCGTTGATGGAATTGACGATCACGGTTCGCGTCGTCGGGAAGGAAAAGCCAATTGAGCACAAGCGCTATACGTTCACTGACACCAGCGCGGACAAGCCGCCGGTGCCAAGCTTCGGTGCCAGCGGCATGTCGATCCTCAAAAAGATCGATGTTCCGACTCCGGCCGGCGTGATCAACGGAATGCCGGAAGTGCATGTGACATATCTGAAGTTTGACGAGAGAGAGTAGTTTGAAGTTTGGAGTTCGGATTTTGAGATAGCGGGCCTGACTGAATACAGTCAGGCTCGTTTCATTTTGTGAGCGGAAATCGGTTCGGCTCGTTTCAGCCTTCAACGCAGCCGAATGGTTATGACTTCACGGGAGCATCATGCGCAACGTTTATTACTGCACACAATCGTACGAGTACATGAGCGCGGCGATTAATGCGCACGGGCGATTTTCGAAAGGGAAGATTGAGCGC
Organism: Planctomycetota bacterium; assembly: GCA_025355035.1. Lineage (GTDB taxonomy): Bacteria > Planctomycetota > SZUA-567 > H5-PLA8 > H5-PLA8 > JANXLS01. The sequence goes on from JANXLS010000431.1 coordinate 1,412, forward strand.
AATCGATTCCCGGACGGAGAACGCGGGTATCGCATTGACACGCCCGATGTGCGCGGCAACGACGTGATGATTGTCGGCGGGACGGTCAACGATTCGGATATCCTCGAGATCTTCAATCTCGCGTGTGCGTGCGTCAAATACGGTGCGCATCGCTTGTATCTGATGATTCCATACTACGGCTACGCGACAATGGAACGCGCGGTTCACGACGGCGAAATCGTCATGGCCAAAACGATGGCGCTGTTGCTCTCGTCCATTCCGCAAGCGCCGTTGGGCAACCACGCGATGCTGCTCGATCTCCATTCCGAAGGGATTCCGCATTACTTTGAAAGCGGGTTGACCGCTCAGCACGTATACGCAAAACCCATTGTCGGGAAGTTGATTTTGGACGCGGCGAAGTCACGTGAGTTCGTGCTCGGCAGCACGGATGCCGGCCGGGCGAAGTGGGTTGAGTCGCTGGCTCACGATCTGAATGTTCAGCCGGCGTTCTGCTACAAGAAACGACTCTCCGGCAGCGAGACAAAGATCACCGGCGTCAACGCAAATGTGTCGGGCAAATTCGTTGTCATCTACGACGACATGATCCGCACCGGCGGATCGGTGGCTGAAGCGGCCGGGACGTATATGGAGGCGGGTGCCACGGGAATTGGTGTCGTTACGACGCACGGGTTGTTCGTCGGCGAATGTATTCGGAAATTCGAAAAATGCGGGTTTATCGAATCCGTCGGCTGCACAAACAGCCATCCGAACAGTTTGAGCGTGACGTTTAATGGGATCGAAAAACGCATCGCGAACATCGAAGCCTTGATGCTCAGCGCAATGGTTTAAGACTCTTCTTCACGCAAAGACGCGAAGGTCCGCAAAGAACGCAAAGAAATTTTGAATGGGTTTTTTGTTAAAGCAACTGACGTCGCTTAACGTTGATGTACGCGTTGATCGCGTCGATGCCGGCGTCTTCAGGTGTGGTGTCAACAACGAGCGCGCCGCTGCGTTGCAATTCGAGGATCGTTTGGCGGCGTTCCATCCAGACGTCGCGCGCCACCAGCGTTCGGCAAAGTTCCTTCTTGTTCGCCGGCTTGAAATGCGCGGACGCTTCCAAAGCAGGATCGGAGAGGATTACGACCAGCGGCAAATGTTGGGGCGTTAGGAGGCGCACGGCTTTGACGAGTTCTCTTCGTCCGCCGGTTTCGGGCAGGTCGGTCATGATCAGGATGAGTGATCGGTGACGCAAACGGCGCCGGACGTGTGCGGATAGCGCCAGGTAATCGGTGTGGATGTAATCGGCTTTGACGCCGGTTGCGAACGCGGTCAACTGGCGCATATGAGACATGCCGCGGCCCTGGTTGATGCCGCGATTCACTTCGGCGCCGAACGCCAGCATGCCCATGCGGTCTTCCATGCGATTGCAAATATACGAGAGCAGCACGGAGCCGTTGATCGCATGATCGACTTTGGTGATGTGCCCGGCTCGCGCTGCCATGCGGTGGCCGCGATCAACGCAGACGAGAACGTCCTGCGAGCGATCGGTGCGGAATTCGCGGACGATCAGTTTGTTGTGGCGCGCGGATGCTTTCCAATTGATGTCGCGGAAATCGTCGTCGGAATGGTATTCGCGCAAGCGGTCGAATTCGCGGCCTTTGCCCAGCTTCGGCGAGGCGCGCGTTCCCATGCCGCGCAGAACGAATTGATTGAGTTGCGCGTGTAGCCGACGGACCGCCCGCAAATTCGGCAGAACATCGATTTCGCCGGGCGTGCCAACCGGGACGATGCGTTCGGCGAAACCCATGATCGACGCGGCGACGTACGGGGCGTCGAGCGTTTCTTTACCGCGTTCAATGCTGCGGATCTTGAAATCGAGTTTC
>JANXLS010000490.1 GCA_025355035.1 Planctomycetota bacterium
CAAAGAGCCACCCAAGCGAATGGGGCGATCGAATGCCCACGGTTCGAAGAGGGAAACGGTTGCGTTCTGGCGCTTGAGTCCGGCCGTCACGTCCGCGGATGCGGTTTGTCCGGCGCCTGTGAACGCGGTTCCGGTGAAGAATTCGCGCCAACACTTAGGCAATGCCATGATGTCGAAGTTGCGCTGCGTGACTTTTACATTGCCCACCAATCCATCAACAGAAGACACGCCGGCGCCGAAATTGAATTCACCGGTTCCCTTTTCGGAGACGTCGATCACGACATTGGCTTCTTCCGGATTGTCTGTCTGTTCCGGCGTAATGCGGATGTCGTCTTCGAAGTAATTGAGATTCTTCAAGCGTTGGATGGCGATCTTCAGTTTCGTTGTGTCGATGCGTTCGCCGGGGTACAATTCCAATTGGCGGAGAATGACCTTGTCTTTCGTCTTTAAATTTCCGCGGACAATGAATTCGCGCGCCGTGACTTCCGAACCTTCGCGGATTGCGAACGTGGCGTCGTAGACGTGCGGTGTCTTCTTGATGCGTTCGGGATCGGTCACCAACTTGCGTTCGTAATCGATTTTGGTAAAGGGACGACCGCGTTCGCCGTACATGTCGTTGATTTTCTGCTTGTCGTCGAAGGCGAGCGTATCGGAGAAAACGGCGCCGGCTTTGACTTTCATCACCGATTCGAGTTCATCGCGCGTGATCCCAATGTTTCCGGTGATCGTCACCTGACCCGTAAAATATTGCGGACCTTCGACGATGTTGATGACCACGTCGGCCAGTTCCTTGCGTTTGCGGAACCAATTCCACGCCAGTCCCTTGCCGGTCTCGACTTTGACTTCCTGAATCTGGACGTCCATGTAGCCGTGGCGCAAGTAAAAGGCTTCGATGCGTTTTTTGTCGGTGTCGAGATCGTCGTCTTTTAATTCGCCGGGGCGCATGAAACGGCGGTACTTGGTCTGCATGACGGTTTCGAGTTCGCCTTGCGAGAACGCTTCGTTGCCGGTGAAACAAATCTTGCGGACGGCGACCGAATTGCCTTCGCTGATTGTGAAGACGACGCGTACTTCGTCTTCGACTTCCACTTCTTTATCGCCAATCTTCTGGCGATGGGACGCGAGCGCTTCGACGGCGTAATCGACTTTGACGCTGCGATAGCCCTGGTCCTGGAAATACTTTTCGATCGCGTTGCGATCGAGATGAATCTGGCCTTTGTCATAGCGTCCGCCTTCGATTGACTTGATGACGCCCTTCATTTTATTTGCGGACGCGGCTTTGGAACCTTTGTATTCAATCTTTGAAATCGATGCTTTTTCAACCAAATCGACGGTTAAACGA
>JANXLS010001255.1 GCA_025355035.1 Planctomycetota bacterium
CGGGGAATCCCGCGGCTGGTGCGAGCCAGGAGTTTGGCGGCTTGCGGCGAGAGAACCATGCCAAATTCCGTGGCGCGTTGCCGCGTGATCGCGTCGAGTTCGCGAGTAGAATACGCGTCGAAATGAAGCGTGAGCGCAAAACGACGTTTCATCGGCGTCAGCAATTTTCCGGAGCGATCAGACGCCGTGATCAAATGGAACGGCGGAAGATTTTGCCGTTCAGCAGGCATGCCCGGTGCACCTTCAATTGCAGGGAGCTTTCCATCATCGATGATCCCGAAAAAGATTTCTTGAAGTTCAGGCTGCAAAGATTGAATCTCATCAATAAATGCGACGTCGTGTGCTTTGACCGATTTGAAAAACGCAACAAGCTCCGCCAACTTCAAATCCTTGCGCGCAACCAATACGTGAAGCGTTGTTCCGAAAAACGTCGCGAGCGCCTTTGCCAAATGGGTTTTTCCGCCCCCGCTTTGCCCGGTGAACAATGTCGGCGGCAATGCCCTGCCGTTCGCCTTTGCGCCCTCCGCGATTGGAGCGAGCACGCGGATAAGCAGGCGTTGGCCCAAAAATCCAAACCAATCTGAAATGGGGCGGCTCATACGCGCACCTCCGAATTTTGCAGGCGGTTGCGCAGCACGTTCAGCGGTTCGGCCAATTCGGTTTCGATTGCGCGCGTATAGAATTCGGTGAGCTTGTTCAAATGCGTGTACGCGACGATTGCCTCGCGCCCCGGCGCGTGCCCCATCAAAAAACGTCTATAGCCTTCGGGCATGCCGCTATTACTCATCGCCGTGCAGAAGAGGTGGCGCAGATCTTTGAGCGTCGCGGTCTTCGGCCAGTTCAACCGGCGTGCAACGGTTTTAAACTCCGTCTCGATCGCGTCGTAATTCAACGCGCCGCAATCGCGGAACAACGTGTCGCGAACCTCGGCGCGCTTCCGGCTGTCCGCACCGCCGTTGCCCAAACGTCGCCGATATTCGCCGACGAGGGTTTCGTGATTCACGTCCGCGATTGCCACGTTCGTGCGCCCGCCTGCAACGTCGCGCCGCAAAAACAACATTCCGCCGCGCCGTTGTTTAGCGTGCTTGCTGATCAGTTCGCCGACCGTCTCAACCAATGGGAATCGCTTATTTCGGTGCCCCTTCGTCTCGAAATCCAGTTCGGGTTTGCAATCAACGTGGAGCCAGCAATCTTTGATGTCTTCGAAGAGCAGCATGCAGGGTTCCGCGGCGCGCAATCCGAAAAACAACAACGCGCAAAATAGCGGCAGTTGAAAATCGTCCGCCGCCGCGAGAAAGTTAGCAGCCATCGTCGCGGTGATGTCCGGCGCGGCCGTCATGTCCGCAGCTGGGCGGCGGCTTCCAAGAGCGCGGCGGAACGGGTTGCGAAAATCCTGGGGCAACAGCTTGCCGCCATCCGGATCAATCGCCCATTCGTACATCGCACGAACCGCATCAAGAACGAAATGACTCGAACGCATCGTCCTGCGTTGCGCGCCCGCCCGGCCATTGCCACAGACTTGGCGTTGAGTCAAGAACGCCGCGAAGTCTTGCGCGAACTCACGATTCGCCTGATTGGCGTACGCGGTATGGCCAATATCACCGGCGGTCTGGAAGTCAACGTAGTGTTGAATCGCGGCGCGGTAGCGGTTGACGGTGCTCAACGCAATGTCGCCGGCGTCGGCACGGCGCTTCAGATCTTCGCAAAAACGGGCCGCCAAATCCGTGTGTCGAATACGCTGTCCCGTGATTCCCGAATTGCCTTGATTTGCAATCCGCTCGTCAATCGTGCGCGCTCGCGCCAAGGCGTCGAGCAGGTCGCCATCGACCCGCATAGCCAGATTGCGTTTGGCTGCCGAATCCCACCACTGAAGGAGGTAATGATCGGAACGCTCATACACGCGCACTTTTTGGGGCGCACGAACACCGGCCGGGAAATTCAAAATCCGGCGAAAGCGATGCTTTTTACCATACCGCTCCGACCATCCGTTTGAGGTCGCCTTATTGCAGAAGTCTCGGAGTATTGACTTTGTTGGGTCAACACCGGACAATGCATTTGCTGTTTGCTGCACCGAAAGATTCATCGCTCGTGCCTCCAACGGCTAGGCATTTGCGCATGACAAAAATTGGACAGGAACGAATCTTTTTAAGCGTTTTAAAGCATTTGACTGGTGGGGTTTAAATAGAAGGTGCCGAAATATGCAGATGAAAAGTAAAAAATCAGGAATACAAAACGATACGATCACATTGGAGATCCAAGGTAAGCCATTTGACATCCCGCTTTGTATTAAAGAAGAAGCATTTGGCAACGTGAAGCTATTTCACTTTTGGATGGATCGACGTTTGATCTATGGGCAGCGGGGAAATTCAACGCAGCTCAACGAAACGCTCTCAGACTGTTATTGGGAGATTTGCAAAGCCGAAAACGTGACCGACGATCCGGAAAACCGGGAACGATATCTCCTGGCGCGACTGTGCCCGTACATGCGTGGAAACGCTTCGAAAAAAGTGTTTAACGACGCAAGTATAACCGTTAATCCCAAATTTATGGGAATTCTAGCGGACCAAGTCGAACCAATTCTCGCTGCATCTCGAAACGACGAATTGACGCCGATTGGTTTTTGGGAGAAGACCAAGATCCTGCTCGGCCCGCCCGAATGGCCCGAAGAGACTGAAACGCGAAAACGATGCTATGGCAACATCACCGCTGAACTCTTTGAGCAGCCATGTATGCTGCTTGAAACTGACGCAACAGCGGCAAACCGCGAAGCGCTCAAACGCTTGGAATTGTTGGACAATCGATACGGTCGTCGAGCGGGCTATCAAGATGAAAAGTTGATTCTGAACATGCTGTCATACGAATCGCGCGTCGCGGTGCACGATTGCTCTGGCGAGGTTTGGAATGCTCTGATCAGGAATTTTTCAAACACTGGTGCGATGGATCCCGCGTCGGTTGCTCTTCACAGGTTCTTGCATTGCCATTCAAAATACATCGACTCAAAAACCGGTGAGGAATTCCATTTGTTTCACGGCCAACCCTTCGGCCTGCATCCGGGCATTGGACTCTTGTTCCTGACGAAAACCGGCCGCGAATTGCTCGGCGAATACGTGTCAAATCCATCAAGTAATCCGCATCTGAATCGGCTGCTTCACGCGATTTTCATCTGCCTGTACCAATATGAGCAATACCACGACGACCAAGCCCAAAAACGGAAGTTGGATTCAGTTCGGAAAATTGGTTATGAGCAGGCCACCAACGCCGAGGCCAAAGCGAAAACTGGCGACCATCGTGAAAAACCAATTCGTTCAAATAACTACTGAGTGACATGCCATCGAGGGGGCGTAAACATGCTTCGTTTCTCGACTTGGATATGACCATATACAGGTCGAAAAGCGAAACAGCTTTACTCTGTGGACCGAAACTGGCAACGTCTACCGTCAACAAGACTTGCGAGTCATTCAGTGCCCTCAAACAGTCGCGTCACAAATGGTGCATTGCCACCCCACAGGCCGATGTTCGTGACTTTCCGAACGCAACATCTCAGGATGATCAACCATGCGCAAGATCAGGTGTGCGCTGGAACCTATACACTCGGTTGAGAATTGCGGTGAAAAGGTCGCGCGTATGATGGAGGCACAAAATTCCTATTTCCAAGTTTTCGAATCGGCCTTTGCTCTCGTTGCTTGCGCAAAATTTTCACACGCTGCAACAGCACGTAAATCATAATAAGGCATTGACGGGGTCGCATGGTGCGGTTAAAAGCCGTGCAATCAAAAACATTTCCGGGGGGAAGTGCGTGAGCCAGCGGGTGCTTGGGATTGCTATTGGAAGACATGCCGTCACGCTGGCTTGCGTCAAAGTTGGACGTTGGAAAACCGTTGTCGAATCGTCTGCTCATTTCGAACGCGTTGACACTCCAGCCCACGCCGCGTTGGCACGCGCGCTCGAACATGTTCCGCCGCCCTATCGCACAAGTCCCCTACATCTTGCGCTCTCCGCCGGCGACTTGAATTGCGCCGACTGCTTCGATGTTCCATTTCGCTCGGAAGCCCAACTTGCGGCCATTGCTGGATCGTTGGCGGAGGAACGCTGCGCCGGAGGCAGCGTGGAGGAAATGGCCATCGATCACCAACGGTTCAATCTTGGCGGCACGACCTGTGTTCGAATCGTGGCATTGGCTCATGCGACGCTAGATGAACTTATCGGCGTTGTCCGCAAAGCGCTGCCCGGCGCGCGACTCCGTCTCGTGACGGCTTCGGTGGCGGCGCAAGCTGACGTGCTCCGCGAAAAAACCTGTACTAACGTTTTGGTCGCGCACGGCGAAGCGCTTTTGATCCGTTTCAACGGCGGAAGGGCGGCGGCGTGGCGCTCGTTTCCAGTCAATTCAAAGCACACGGCGGCGGATTCTGCTGCGGCGGCGCAAGCGTTTTCACCGGATGGAACTGAAGTCACGGTATCCACCGATCGCGTCGATGTTGGCCGCGTTAAAAACTGCCCCGTGGGCGAAGCGGCAGCGGTAGCCGTCTCGCAAC
>JANXLS010000549.1 GCA_025355035.1 Planctomycetota bacterium
CGTCGCCGGCTCGCCGACCAATGCTACGGTCACAATCCAGAACGTCCCACCCGCGCTGGTCGTCACCTCGCAGCCGTCCGCGAATCCGAATCCGGCAACGGCCGGACACAGTGTTTCATTCAGCGCGTTTGTGACCACAGTGACAGGCGATTCGATCCTGTACACGTGGGACTTCGGAGATGGCACGAGCATTCAGGGAGCAAGCGTGACGCACACGTACATGACTCCTGGAACGTACGACGTCGCTGTCACTGCGCAAGATGGCCTTTTGACGGTAACGAAAATCGTATTGGTCGCAGTGAGTGCGATCCCGATGACCATTTCGTCCGTGGCCCTTAAATTCAGTTTCAGTTCCGGACGAGACAGTTTGACCATAAACGGGACCCTACCAATCGGTGCGGGCTATAGCCCATCGGGTGATACCGTGAACGTGACCCTCGGTGGCTATCAGGCAAACTTCCCTCTGACATCGCGCGGGGCGAGCAAAGGACCGGGGCTGAGTTTTACATTGAAAGGCCGCAGCAAGTTCGGCGTGTTCACAGATTCGTCGCTCGGGTTTCAATTGAAGCTGACGAATCAGGGTCTCATCGACGCACTCAACCCAAATCCGGGTTTCTCGACGACCGTCAACAATCCCAACGTCACCCTTCCAATTCTGTTTGAATTCAATTCAACGGCCTTCGTCGGTTCGCCGAGTCTCTATTACGTTACGAACGGAAAGAACGGGACGGCGAAGAAGTGATTCGGATACGTGACGAATCACAGCGGCGAACGACTCTGGCAGAATTGCACAGCATCAGTTAAACTGAGCGTAAGTAATCATGCCATCGAGACCGCGATATCATGGATTTGGACGACTCGAAAACAATGCTGGTTCGGCCAGGCGAAGCGGCCGGGCCTGACCAATCGCAGCGCTTGATGTTGGAAGGCGGGGCTGCCGTGACGCAATGCGCCACGCTGACCGGTTGGGATGTTTTCGAATACATGGTTCGCTATTGCCTGAAGATCCTGAGCCAAGCCGGCGATGGCATCTGCGGATTTTACATCGACGATTTCGACAGTTGCGATGAATACACGCTCCGCGTCATCCAGCGATTAATCAGCCGATCCGGCTACACGACCAGCGATTTCATCGACTCCGACGACAATCAGTACAAAGGCTTTTGGGCATGGCGAACGAAATAGTATAACCATCTATGCTCCCTTTCATTTCTCTCGCAAAGACGCAAAGGCGCATACAAAAGAAGTGAAAAAATTGAAAGATTCAAGAACGCATGGAACTGTCGAGACGCCGGGCTTAAATTTTTCGTGTCGTTTCTTCGCCGTTCTTTACGTCTTTGCGGCTTTGCCAGAGACAAAGAATGAGAAAACTGTACGGTAGCCAATGGTCTTTCCGGATGATTCTCCTTTGACCTCCCCTGCACCGATGCGGCTTCGCATCACTGAGATCTACAAATCCATTCAGGGCGAATCGACCTACGCCGGGTTGCCGTGCATCTTCGTCCGCACGACCGGCTGCAATCTGCGCTGCGTGTGGTGTGACAGCGCGTACAGCTTTTTCGGCGGAAAATGGATGACGCTCGACGAGGTCATGACCGAAGTCGAAAAGTTGGATTGCCCGCTCGTGGAAATCACCGGCGGTGAACCGTTGCTCCAACCCGGCACATCGGTTCTGGCGGAACGATTGCAGCGAGCGGGGAAGAGGGTCCTGGTCGAAACCTCCGGCGAGCGACCGATAGAGTCACTTCCCGACGGCGTCATTCGCATCATGGATTTGAAGTGTCCGGATTCCGGCGAGAGCGAACGGAATCGAATCGAAAACATCGCTCATTTAAAGAAGTATGACGAAATTAAATTCGTCCTCGCCAGCCGCCGCGACTACGAATTTGCGCGCGACAAAATCCGCGAACACAACTTGGGCGAACGCGTCAACTCTGTGCTGCTTTCCGTCGTCTTCGGAAAGCTCCAGCCGGTGAACGTCGTGGACTGGATGCTCGCCGACGACCTGCCCGCGCGCTTTCAATTGCAGATGCACAAATTTATCTGGGACCCGCTTGAAAAGGGCGTGTAGTCGCCTTTCGCTTATCTTCACGCCGTTGCTTCTTCCTCGCTTTGTGTTAAAGATCGGAACCACAACAGGTTTCTCACAATCGGTTTTCCGGAAAGCGAGACCATGACTTCACGCCATTTTTTCGTCTGCACCCTCCTTGCTCTTTGTTCCGTTGCCACTGTTGTTTCGGAAGAAAGCCGAGTGAAGATCGTCAGCACTCAACCGCTTTCGAGTGTGCAATGGCATCCCTCTGGAAAACAGGTCACGTACGTTCGTGGGCGCGTTCACAACGGCACTCCGTACAGCGTGCTCTTTGGTTATGACTTCGATGCGGACGCGGAAAAGACGCTCTATGATCCATTGGTGGGCGAGACGCTGAATACCGGTCCCGGCGTACTCAATGGTTTCGTCTGGTCACCCGATGGCAACGCGTTGATGGTGAGTCATCAGAGCAATCTGTGGTATGTCGCGTTGCCAGACGGTTCCGCGAAAAAGCTGATTTCGAACGATCCGGACGTCGAATTGAAGTCGTTTTCTGCGGACGGAAAACGAATCGCGTTCGTGAAGCAGAACAACCTCTTTGTTATTGATGTCGCCAAAGGCGCGATTCGGCAAATCACATTCGACGGCAGCGAATCAGTGTTGAACGGAAAATTGGATTGGGTCTACGGCGAAGAACTGAACGAGGCGAATCCGTCAGGCCGGGCGTATGCGTGGTCGCCGGACAGCAAACTTATCGCCTTTCTGCGGCTGGATCAGTCAAAGGTGCCCGAGTATCCGATCGTCGATTTCTTACAGACCCATCCGACGATCAGAAAGCAGCGCTACCCCAAAGCCGGCGATCCAAACTCGGTTGCGGACGTCTGCATCGCCGACCTCGACGATGCGCTCACGCCGCCGCCAGTGCATCGTCTCTCGCGGCGTAAAGACGTTGAATACATTCTGCCCGAATTGACATGGACCCCGGATTCGAAATCGCTGGCGATCATGGCGCTGAGCCGCGCGCAGAATGTGC
>JANXLS010000551.1 GCA_025355035.1 Planctomycetota bacterium
GCGGCAAATCCCCGATATCCTGCACGGTAACACATGCACTATTCATTGATCGCGTCTCCGATGTCCTGATTTCAACATCGGCAATTACGATTCGAAAAAAGAGACTAAACTAGCGTTGTAGTGCTAAGAAGTCATTCGGGCTAGATTTCGAAAAAAAGATGCTCGAAGGACTTTTTGTACACCCACTTTATTTGTGCGCGCCGTAAACGCGTTTCAACGCGGTGCAGATTTCACCGAGTGTGCAGCGGACTCGAGCGGCTTGGAGGATGCTGGCCATGCGCGGACCCTCGTTGCGCGCGGCCGTTTCGATAGCCAGAAGCGCATCTTGAACGACTGCGGAATCGCGTGTGCTTCGGACGCTCGCGACGGCGTCGCGGGCTTCGGATTCCGTCTCCGGACGCAACGTTTGGAACGAACTCACGGGAGCGAATTCCGTCGAACTTTGATAGCAGTTTACAGCGGCAATTTTGCGCGCGCCGCTTTCGATATCGCGCTGATACTTGAACGCGGCTTCAGCAATGCGGCGCTGATAGAATCCCGACGCGACGGCCTCCGATGCTCCGCCGATCGCGTCGATTTCCAAGAGTATTGCGCGAGCTTCGGATTCGAGTTTGTCCGTCAACGCTTCAACCGCGTACGCTCCACCAAGTGGATCGGCGGTGTTGGCAATGCCGGATTCCAGCGCGAGGATGTGTTGCGTGGCCGTTGCCAACTGCGCGGAGTGTTCTCCCGGCAGACCGAGCGCTTCGTCGTAGCCATTCGTGTGAAGCGATTGGCATCCCCCCAGTATCGCCGCGAGTGCCTGCAACGCGATGCGCGTGAGATTGTTCTCGGGTTCTTGCGACGTCAGCAAGCTGCCGGCTGTTTGGCAGTGAAATCGAAGTGCGCGAGCTTTTTCGTCCACGATTCCGAAGCGTTCCAATACGAGAGCGGACCACAACCGCCGTGCGGCCCGGAATTTCGCGGCCTCCTCTAGTACGTCGGTCGTCGCAGCAAAGAAAAACGAGAGTCGGCGGCAAACGTCCTCTGCACTCAAACCGCGCTCGACGCATGCGCGAACGTATTCAAGCGCGTCGGCCAGCGTGAAGGCGAGTTCCTGCGGTGCGGTGCAACCCGCTTCGCGCAGATGATAGCCGCTGACCGAAATCGGATTGACGTTGGGCATTTCTTTCAGGCA
>JANXLS010000622.1 GCA_025355035.1 Planctomycetota bacterium
AGATATACGAGTGTATCTCTGACTGAGCGTTCAACGAAGAGCCAGGCCGAAAGACGCAAGCAATTCTTCAGTTTATTATTTTACAGGCCCCAAGTCGCCGCATTCAACCATCCCGCCAATGGCCACCTCGACGATTATTTGCGTCGCTCATGCTCGCCACTTTGTGGGCGAGTCATTTCGGCATTTGCGTGCTTGTTTTCAATAATCTCCATCGCGACAGGGCCCCGTACAGACCCCGATTTCGGTCCGTGCGATTCGATGGCAGCAAGTCGGACCGAACGGCGCTTTGGATGGGCCACTGCGGGCTTCGATTTCATTTTGGCGTCCGCCATCGTGATGCGATCGCGACCTGAGTCCTTCGACATGTACAACGCTTTGTCCGCGAGTTGAATCAGCGTATGCATGTCTTGTGCGTCGTCGGGAAAACAGGCGGTTCCGAAGCTTGCCGTGATCCGCAACGGCGTTCCATCCGGCGCGGGGATCTCCAAATCGCGGACGGCGTTCATCAGACGTTCGGCGACTTCCTTAACGACTTCTTTATTGATCTCAACGCAAATGATAGCGAACTCTTCGCCGCCATAGCGAGCAACCAGGTCGACGTTTCGGACCTGCTGCGTGAGCACTTTTGCAAGAGACTTCAGCACCAGGTCGCCGGTCTGATGTCCATATGTATCGTTGAAGCGTTTGAAGTGATCGACGTCAAGCATCATCAAACAGAGGCTCTTATCCGTTGTCGCACCCATGCGTTCAAGTTCCTGAGCAAGTTGTGCATCGAAATGCCCGCGCGATGAAACACCCGTAAGCGTATCAATGATCGAACGACGATACAGATTTTCATTGCGCAGACAGATCGCGACCATTTTCGACAGAATATCGAGAAACTCGATGTCGATTTTCAAATACGGCTTGTGCGTCAATTTGGGACTCAGGAACAAGAATCCTTCCAGCACGGCACCGGCAAGATCAACCTCCTGCAACAGCGGCACGACGGTATCGATCCCCATGACCCGGAGCGCTTCCACATCGGGCGCCTCCGGCATCGTGTCGGGAAATTCCCGTAACGAAAAACTCGATCCGCGTTCGAATGCATATTTACAGAGGTGGGAATCGTGCTGAATATGGAACTGCACGTCCTTTAAACCCTGCGACGCGGTGCAGTAGAAATCTCGGTCGGTAGGCTTCATCCGCCGAACAATCATAATGCGCGGCGTAGTGAAATGACCCGAAATCGTTCGCAGCATATAAGATTGGAGCGAAACGACATCCATCGCGCGCGCCGAAGTTGCGCTGACCATTTCAAAAAGCGATGCGAAATCGTGCGTTTGCTTCCGCAAGCGGACTCGAAGTTGCTCGTTTTCGGTTTCGGTGACGTTCGCCCAAGTCGCAAGCGCTTTGATCTCGGGCGCGCCGCCTGCATTCGCGGATTGATAAAGACGTTCAGTCTGATCGCTGAACTTCGAAACATCTGGAATTGCCGCGAGTTTAAAACTGGCTTTCGATGCAAGGGGCGATGCGCCGACTCCTTCTAGTACGGCAAAGTTGGCAGCTCGCCCAACGCGAACAGGTTGAGCATCGGCCGGAACATGGATATTCGTCTGGACGATTGCGTTGTCGTAGCCATCAATTAACGAATGTGTCTTTGAGGCATCGTCGCCCTTATCATTTCCCATGCTGTTGACAGTCACGTTTTGGGTCTGTTTGTTCAAGGACATCATGACGCCTTGGAGTCTCGAATGCGAAATCGATTCCGTCGGCTCGTCTTTGGACGATTTGGCGGTGTTTTTTCCGTGTGTTGGTAGCATAGGTGAGGGCCGTATGAGAATAGACATGGTTCGTTTCTCGTAGTTTGGTGCTCTCGATCGCTTGTGCTTCTTCATTCCCAAGATCAAACCTCCCAGATCGAAAGCACATAGCGCAAATGGCATGCTTAAATAAGCACAATGTGCATCACGAAGGCATAAGATTACTATTAAGTGACGACACGCTTCATGTTATATTATTCAAAGAGTGAGGAAATCCCAGTCTTATGACGATATCTCAAAAATTAAACATACAAATTTGCCGAAATCATCTTGGAAACTACACTATTTTGGATTGAATTTTGACGTAAATTGGCACTAGAGCGTTTTTCTAATGGATGGAGACAAAGATGCGCAGCCCGCCGCAAGCAGATTTGTCTTCAGACATTTGAAAACCGCTCTAAACGCCGTTATGGCGCGAACGATTTGATTTCTGTAGATCGCTTCAGGATTTGTTTGAATGATAAAATCGATGATTGACTCCATTACATTAATTCTCGTCCTAACGGTCTTCACTTGTGCATTTTCAGCGGAGCCGACTGACTTAAAATCGACCGAGCTGAATTCCCCCGTCAATCCAACTGCGACGCCCGTCCGTCCGTCCGTTGATCCCAAGATCGACAAGGGCGAGTTGCTCGGCCATATCCAATTTCTGTCTTCGCCGGAATTGCGCGGTCGAGAAGCAGGTACGCCCGATCAGATCAAGGCCGCTGAATACGTCGCTTCCGAATTCGCGCGATACGGACTGGAACCATTCGGCGATACCAAGGATGGCAAACGGACGTATTTTCAGGAATTTACTATCTCCGAATTCAAAGGCGTCGGCAAGAACTCGTCGATGAAAATCAGCGCCGACGGTGTCGATTCGCCGCTCGAAATTAATAAGCAATTCCTGCCGCTCGCAGCCGGAACAAAGACGGTCAACGCCGACGCGAGCGTCGCGTTCGTCGGGTATGGAATCTCCGCTCCGGAATTGAATTACGACGACTTTGCAGGCGTCGATCTCGCCGGGAGATGGGCGCTCATATTGCGCTATGATCCCGCAACATTCAAACGCGAGAAAAACAGCGACTATTCAAAGTACGCGCCGATCAACAAAAAGATATTGAGCTGTGCATTGCGAAAAGCAGCCGGCGTGTTACTCGTCACCGGCCCACTAAAACAGGAGGATGAAAAGGAAGAACATGCGCTCGGAAAAAACGTTCCCGGCATGATCGGCGATTTTCACATCCCCGTCATTCACATCACTCGTTCTGTCGCGGATAAACTACTTGTGTTGACTGGCAAAAAAATCGCTGATCTTCAAATCGCCATTGAGGCCGATTTAAAAAACCACTCGCTGGTGATTCCCGGCGTGAAAGTCGCGGCCGTTTCAGAGATCGAAATCGAAGCGAAAAAAACCGAGAACGTTGTCGCGCGAATTGGAGGCTCGGACCCCGTACTGAAGAAAGAATGCGTTATACTCGGTGCGCATTGCGATCATGTCGGCATGGGACTGTTCGGCTCTTTGCTCGGAAAAGACGGCGTCGGGAAGATTCATCCCGGAGCCGACGACAACGC
>JANXLS010001271.1 GCA_025355035.1 Planctomycetota bacterium
GCGCGCACAGAAAGATTTTGACGGCGGGCGACAGCATCAGCACGAGACGGCTCCCGTCTTCAGGCCCGCTGCTTCCAGTTCCCGCACCACTGCGCCCAGTGTCGCAGGATCGACGTGTCCATCGAAGCGCAGCACCCGCCCAATACTGCTTCCTTAAGCTTTCCTTGCCTCTAATTTCCACATTGATGAGCCTGTCGCACAAACCCTACTCGTTCTTGTAAACTCTTTAAAATCGGTGGAACGCGAACCGATTTTAAACGACTTATGAAAACCAAATGGGTTTGTGCAACAGGCTCTGATCTCGTCGTCATGAGTATCGGGAATGTGCTGGGGCGTTGCACGATCGCTCGGGGTTCCGGGCCTCGGGGTTGCGGCATTTGTACCGCTGTCGCAATCAGCAGCAGCATCTCTTTGAACAGTATCGGCAGTTTCACTGCCGGGGCAAATGCCATGTAGCCGGCGCACTGCTGATCGAGTGCGTGGGCGTGTTTAACGATTCACGGGAACAGCCCTCGCAGTTCATTGATAATCTCCCAGTTTGCTCGAGTCTATTTCACACCGTTTGGATTGCATGCCCAACACGCCAAGCAAATCCCACCTTTTTCGTTTATCTTATTGCGATGTTCGGAAATATGCAGCGCGCCTTACGTCACAAGAACTACAGGCTGTACTTTATCGGCCAGGGTGTTTCGCTAATCGGCAATTGGCTCAGTGATGTTGCCATCGCATGGATGGTCTACCGCATCACGCGCGACAGCCATGCCGAAAATGCCGCGATGGGACTGGGCATCGTCGGTTTTGCCGAGCGCATCCCGATGCTGGTACTTTCGCCGATCTTGGCGAAGCGACGACGATGTGCGCGGCAGGAATTGGCTGCATTCTTGCTGCGATTGCCTTCGGATTCGTGTTGCCCGGATTGCGGAAACTGGTCTACCCGATTTATATTGAAAAAGGAATTCTTCCGTCTGAAACGGCTTCTGTAAACGAATTCAAATAATCCCCGCTAACAGGTCCCCATCGGATTTTTGAAAAATTTACAAGCTCGGAATGACGTAAACAGTCGTTGTAGTAGTAGGTATCGTTCAGTTTTTTGTCGAATGTCTGATTTGAAATGGCTTTCAACACAAAGGCACGAAGGCACAAAGACACGAAGAAGAAAACAAATTAGGATGCTTTTTGTGCCTTCGTGCCTATGTGTCTTTGTGATAAAAAATCATTTCAAATGAGCTGCACATCAAAGGACTCGACGAATACCAAATTATAAGGAGGAATTCGTACATGGGCTTCAAGAACAGTGGTTGGACTCGGGGTTTGAATGGACTTGGCATGGCGCTTTGTGCAGCGCTTTTTGTTGCGATGGGGATGAGCGCTAAAGAGGAATCGTTCAAGAGCCAGATTGGGAATGTGGCGGTGGGAGCGGTTCGGGGGGGCGGGGCGATTTCGGTTCCGTTCATCACGTGGGGCGGTGACATCGCGACGTTTTATGCGAACGGCGGATTGAAGACGGCGCCGGGGTCTTTGTTTCAGAAACAGGGGCTTAATATTGAATTGAAGGCGGGCGACAATTTCGATCAGCAGGTGAAGGATTACATCAGCGGGAAGAGCCCATTTTTGCGCGGGACATTTTCGATGATCGGGATGGCGTCGGAAGTGATCGGCGAAGACCCGCGCACACGCGGCGTGGTGTTCCTCCAATTGACGTGGTCGGCGGGCGATCACATGGTGGTGCGCAACACGATCAAGACGGCGAACGATTTGCGCGGGAAGTCAATTCTGCTTCAAAAGGGCGGACCGCATGTTGGGATGCTGAACGACATTCTGCGCTCGGCGCGTATTGGATGGGATGAAGTCAATGTGGTGTGGACGAAGGATCTGACGGGGTCGCCGGATTCGCCTTCTGAGAAATTCCGGAAGGATGCCAAATACGACGCGTGCTTCGCGATTTCGCCAGATATGGCGAGTTTGTGCGGCGGGTTGGATAAGACGGGGACGGGTGCGGAAGGGACAGTGAAAGGGTCGCGGGTGCTTGTTTCGACGGCGCAGTTATCGCATTCGATTGCGGACGTGTATGTGTGCCGGAGGGATTATTACGATGCGAATAAGGAACAGATCACGCGCTTCGTGGCGGGTTATTTGAAGGGCTGCGAAGAGGTGCTGGAATTGAAGAAGAAGTATGACGAGAAGGATGCGCGCGGGGCGAGCGAGTACACGAAGTTGATGGAGCTGGCTCAGGACATTTACACGAAGCAGGTTGTGCCGACGGTTGATGATGCGGACGGGATGATCAGCGACGCGGTGTTTGTGCTGCATCCCGGGAACAAGGAATTCTTCACGAACGGGCGGGCGTTGACGGGGTTCGATACGTTCAATACGCAGGCG
Source organism: Planctomycetota bacterium (assembly GCA_025355035.1). Lineage (GTDB taxonomy): Bacteria > Planctomycetota > SZUA-567 > H5-PLA8 > H5-PLA8 > JANXLS01. The sequence continues at coordinate 2,380 of JANXLS010001271.1, forward strand.
CTGGATCTGGCGGCGCAGCGCGGGTATGCGAATCGGCGATTTGATCTGATGGCGTCGGGATTGGACTACGATTCTGCAACCTTCAAAAACTATCTGACGAAGATGGAATCGACGCGCGCGGAGTTCGATCAGGCCGCGCTTTCGAAATCGATCAAGGAGATGGATGAAGGGGCGTTGGCTGATGGGACGATACTCTCGTTTTCGATTAATTTCAGGCCGAATCAATTCGACTTTCCGGTGGAAAAATACAAGGACGATTTCACGCATGTGGCGGAGACGGCGGCGAAGTTCGGGAACGCGGCGGTGGTCGTGCGCGGGCACACGGACACGGCGCTGCTGCTGAAGAACGTCGTCGATGCGGGGATGAAAAAGGGAATTCTGGAGCGCGTTGGGACGCCTGGAAATTTTAAATACAAGCTGAATGGACAGCCGTTCGATTTGGAGAAGCCGTTGGATGTGATCAAGGCGATTGAGAGCGGCGCGTTTGATGGGTTGTCGGGCGAAGATGGATCGCCCAAAGATATTTTGCAGAGCATTCAGACGCTCTCGCAGCAACGCGCGGATCGGGTGCGCGACACGGTGGTGAGCTTTGCGGTGAAGAGCAGTTGGCTCGTGGACCCGAAGCAGATTCAACCGATTGGCGTGGGCATTCGCGAGCCGATTGTGCCCAAGCCGCGCAGTGAAGAAGACGCGGCGAAGAACATGCGTGTGGAGTTTCGGCTGGTGAAAATACCAGCGGAGTTCCGGAAGAAATCGGACTTTAATTTTTAGACGCTTGGTTTGAAACCTGCGGTTTGATTAGCTCGCGATTACCCTCAGCCCTGACCTCTCCCGTAAGGGGAGAGAGGAAAACGACTCGACGCTTTTGAAAGGGAAACTTGAATGGGAACTTTTGGATGGCGAGATCGATCGCGATTTATTTGCGCTGCGATGTTCGTTTGCGCGGCGGCGTTGAGTGCTGGGATTGCAGGGAAGGAAGAGGCGTTCACGCATGAGATTGGCGACGTGGTTGTCGAACCGGTCAAGAGCACTGAGACGTTGCAGGTACCGTTTATTACTTGGGGCGGGGATGTGGCGACGTTTCATGCCAACGGCGGGTTGAAGACGTCGCGGGGATCGATTTTTTACAAGCAGGGGTTGAATCTTGAATTGACGGCGGGGGACAATTTCAATCAACAGGTGAAGGACTATCTGGCGGGGAAGAGCCCGTTTTTGCGCGGGACGTTTTCGATGATCGGGATGGCATCGGAGGTGATCGGGAAAGATCCGCGGACTCAGGGCGTCGTGATTCTGCAATTGACGTGGTCGGCGGGCGATCATTTGGTGGTGCGCAACACGATCAAAACGGCTGACGATCTGCGCGGGAAGACGATCGTGTTGCAACGCGGCGGGCCGCATGTGGGGATGTTGGACGATCTGTTGCGTGTGACGCGGATTGGGTGGGACGAGGTCCATGTGGTTTGGACGAAGGATTTGACGGGGTCGCCGGATTCGCCCTCGGAGCTGTTTAAGAAGGATGCGAAGTACGACGCGTGTTTCGCGATTTCACCGGACATGGCGGGGTTGTGCGGCGGGTTGGACAAGACGGGATCGGGCGCGGATGGGACTGTGAAAGGAGCGCGCGTGTTGGTATCGACGGCGCATTTGTCGCACTCGATTGCAGATGTGTATGTGTGTCGGAAGGATTTTTTTGACGCGAACAAGGAGTTGGTGACGAAGTTTGTCGCGGGCTACTTGAAGGGGTGCGAAGAGCTGTTGGAATTGCAGAAAAAATATCAGGCGAAAGATCCGGTGGCGACGGAGCATTACACGCGACTTTTGGGGATGGCTCAGAATATTTACAGCAAGCAGGTGCTGCCGACGCTGGAGGACGCTGACGGGTTGGTGAGCGATGCGAATTTTGTGCTGCATCCGGGCAATCAGGATTTTTTCACGGACACGCGGAATCAGACGGGCTTTGCGGCGTTCAACGAACAGGCGATGCAATTGGCCACTCGGCGCGGGTATGCGACGAAGCGGTACGATCTGCTGCCGTCGGGATTGGATTATCAATCGACGGCGTTCAAAGGGTATCTGAGCAAGATCAATTCGGTTCGCGCGGAGTTCGATGAAGCGGGATTGGCGAGCAAGATCCGGAACATGAACGAAGGGGAATTGTCGGACGGGACGATTCTGTCGTTCTCGATTCATTTTGCTCAAAACGAAGCGACTTTTTCGGAGGCGAAGTACGCGGAGGATTTCGCGCATGTGGTGGAAGCTGCGTCAAAATTCGGCAACGCTGCGGTGGCTGTGCGGGGACATGCGGACCCTTCGAATTTGATATATCAATTCACGACGGCGGGCAAGAAGAAAGGGTTGATTGGACAGATCGGCAATTTTTATAC
>JANXLS010000650.1 GCA_025355035.1 Planctomycetota bacterium
TGCGTGCCGCCGCAGCATCCGAAAGCGGATCCTCGATCATGAATTTTCGCAGATTGAAATTCTGGTCCTGAATTGCGTGCGTGAACTCGTGGACCATAACGGTCTCTTCCATCTTCTGCGCCATTTCCTTGCCGAGCTTTGCGGTCATCTCCTTGCCGAGCAATCCACCTTCGCGCTGAACGATCACGAGGTATTGCCGACGCGGATCGTAGTAACCGCCGACCTGACTGGTGAGCAATTCGGGATAGTACTTCGCGAGGTCCATCGTTTCGGGAATCAACCCGAACACTTTCAGCGTCGCGTCCAAGGGCTTCATTTTTCCCGCAGGCAATTCTTCTTCAAAAGCAAGTTTCATTTTCGTCCGCAATGCGTCTTCCTTCAACGAGCCGCTCGGAACACCATGCAGACATTTCAAGCCCCGATATTTCTCGGCGCTCTTCAGCAGTTCTTTCAAACGCAAATTCAGTTCGCTCGGCAGCGCATCGACACCATCCGGAAGTTTTGGCGCTTCTTCAGCCAAACATAATTGCGCGACAAGAAAAAGAACTGCCGCGACGACAGGGGTGTGGCGTAGGAATGCGCGCATGAGAATTTCTCCAGGGGATCGCAGTGCACGTCACGTTCGTTGAGTGAACTATATAAGGAGTGGCGGCGGCGGAAAAGGTGAAAGTTTGACCTTAGAGCGTTTTTCAAATGGATGGAGACAAAGATGCGCCGGGCAAGCGGGACGAGGAAGACGAGCGAAACGTATTTGGAGACTACGTTAAGCGAGTCTGACGAAGTTCCGCGCAGACCGCCGCAAGCAGATTTGTCTTCAGACATTTGAAAACCGCTCTAAACTTCAGTGCTTTATCTAACTTCAATTTCACTCGTATAAAAGATACGCCCACCGCTGTTCCACGGCATGTAACGTATTTTTGAGACCGATTTCGCATTCAATCTGTACGTGTTGACCGGGCCGATCAGAAACAAACCACACGCGATCGTTTTCCATTTTTGCGACTCATTGTCGAAAATCTGAATCCAACTTTCGCTCGGCCACGTTTCCGGGTGGCTATTGTTTTCATACACGGTCATCGTCTGAACGTCACGCGGCTCCTTGAATGTGATCTCCGCAAATATTTGTTCCGACGTTGCAGCGCCGCTCTCGTTGGGCTTCAACCACGCCGTCTCTACATCGTCGAATTTTCCATTCACGAGAGACTCTGCTTCGATCCCAATGTTTTCAGCGTGTAGGGTGTGTAGTGTCAACGTCGCGTTTCCCGTTCGCAACAGATTCTCGCCGCTCGGCACTTTTCGCGACGCAGTCGGCGGACGAGATGCTTTGATGACAACGACTTCAGCGTCTTTCGGCTTTGCAAAACGAGGATCGTTGAGAGTGGCTTTGTAATCGAGAGTCCACGCGAGTTCTCCCTCCACATCCGCGCACTTCAACGTACCATCTTTTCCGATCGAATACGTACGATTTCCTTTTACGGCAACAGCCGAAGAATCGCGCAACGCGTTCAGCGCATCAGCTTCCGCCGCATTTGCGTTCGGACGCACCGTTCCATCGCTCAGATCATGTGCCGTAGAATCTCCGCGTTGATTTACGTTCGACGGTCCGTTTTTCAACAGAAACACGTAGTTCGCGCCAGGCGGAATGAAGGCATTGAATGACTGAATTCGGTTCGTGCCGTCAGCTACCATCGCATCGGCCTGTTGAAATTTCTTCCACTCATCCAGCGCCCATGACTCTTTCCATTCATCCACAAATTTCTTCCAGCACACGACGCCATAACGCCCCGGCGTGACGACGGATTTTCCGTTATTGTTTACAGCGAATTTTAAATTCGTTTGTTCACTATCGCCGAACGCGGCGAAAATCTCCGTCGTGCGCGTCCCATCCTCAAACAAATAAAATCGCTCCATTAACGGAGGGCCGCTGCGAACGACTACGCCGAAGTGTTTGCCGTCGGAACTGATAAAGGGCGAATGGATGGACGATGCGTTGACAACATTCTCGATGCGGACGATTTCGGCGTGGTCGCCTATGTCGTTGACAACAACGATGTGCGGAATTTGATCGCGAACGACGATCAGTCGACTGCTTCCGGAAGAAACAGCAATTGAAAACTCTGCACCGCAAAGCGTCGGCAGTGCTGATGCAACAATACCTGCGAGCAGCTTCAGGATGCGCACGATTTCGCTCCGCAAAAATTACTTGGAATCGTTCAGCAACTCCCACTTTTCGCCGAAGAAGCCTGCATCTTTAACACCCTCGGTCAGGCGCTTGGCGACCGGGACGGACATGTCGAGCACCGCCCAGTCGGGGAGTTTTGGTGTTTGCTGCGAATTGCTGGCTGACGCGAATTCAGCGAAGGTGAAGCCGCTGTTGATAACGATGTATTTTTTCGGATTCAACGGGTTGGGGTAAATCAGCACTGGGACCGTTTGATCGGCAGGGTATTTCTTCGCGCCGACTTCGATACCTTGAGCCGTCCATTTGATTGGCAATTTGTCGGCGATTTTCGCCAGCACTTTATTGCTCGACGGATCACCCCACAGAATTAGAGTGCTTGCGGCGATGTCTGCGTCGGAGATGTCCGTGTCGTTCTTAATTCGCACTTCCCCGCGCAGTTGTCTGCGCCATTCCTTCGTCGCGTAATTCATCTCAGCTTTCGCCCACGCGCCGACTTTCTCATTCAATGCAGCGCCTGTCGATTGGACCATGATGAACGAATCCATGAACGCGTCGTCGATCGGACCCTGGAGGTTGTGGCGTTTGCGAAGTTCGGAGCTGTTGAGATCGCCAAGTGCCCACGTACCGTTCGTCTTGATATACGAACTGGCCACATTTGGACCGGAGTTAAAACCGTGGATCGGGAGCGACACACCGTCAATCGTGACGGTCGATTCCGGTTTGAGAGGACATCCGCTTTCCGCAGAAAGCAGGATCGACAGCGCGGCGACATTTGACGTTGTCATCACGATCCCTGTTGTGCCGACGCGCAAAATTTTTGCATCAACTGTAGCGCGTTCCCAGTGTTTTTCGAGCGCGTCGATTTGCACCCATTTCATCGTGTCGTACTTCAGCGTGAATGTTGTGAAACGAATGTCCTGTAGAGTGTCGCGACCTTTTGCCACGGCGGCGTCCACTAATTTCGCGACTTCGATTTTTGCTTTGGCTTCGTACTTGTGCCCCGTCTTCGGGCCGATGACGTGCGTCATGATTACGCCCTGAGCAGCGAGTGTTTTTTCCATCAAATCGGCGGCGGCTTTTTGCGGGTCGTCCCCGCCGCTGTAGGCGACGAGGGTCGTATCCGTCAGATTAATGACGTAATCCAACGAATCGTACCAGTGCCACAGTTTTTCTTCGTACCACGGCGTCTTGACACCCTTCTTTTCGAGACCTTGATAATTTTTTACATCGACGAACCCTGCACCCGGATTGACCGCGGCCCAACGTCCGGCGAAGTGCGAACCGATGTGCCACGTCGCTGCGCCACCCATCGAAAATCCGCGGACGCAGATGCGGTTGGCGTCGACGGGATAGTGCTTGCTCGCGTGTTCGAGCGATTCGAGCACGTCCATTTCGCCTGCGAATTTGTAAGCATTGCAGTGGCGTCCGTAGACGTGCAGCACAAAACCGTTTTCGAGCGGGAATTCGCTGTTGCCCGCCAATCGTCCACCGATGAATTTCAGCTCGCTCAAGTTTTCGTCGCGACCGACGAACCAGAAGTCCAAGCGGCGCGGCGCCGTGTCACCCGCTTTAAAACTCGCTGGAACGTTGATACCGTAAGGAATTGCGGTGCCGTCGAGTTTCGATAGGTACCCGCGTACAATCGCGCCAGTCTGTTCCGTCCACGGTGCGTGTCCCGCGCGCAATTCCTTTGCGCGTTCTTGTCCGACCGCGAGCAACTTTTTGGCGCTATCGAGTTCATTTATTTTTTTCGTTTTCGCATTTTCGAAGAAGAGATCGTCTTCGATCGCGAAGCGTACAGCGTTGTGAAAAATCTGTACATCGGGCAGAAGGTCGAGGAGCGCGGGTTTGCTTTTCAGCTCGGACTTCAGTGCGTCGATTTCTTTTCCGAGCGCGCTCAGTCCACTCTCCAGTTCGGCTTTCACCGCTTCGGGAAGCGCGACTTTTTTGGGCGGAACCTTCGCGGCTTCACCGGCGGAAATCGTTTCTAAAAACATTATCGAGACGAACATGGCGAGAAGATGGGACTTCATGGTTTTAATTCCAGATTGATAATTTTGATAAGCAGTTTTTAACTCACCCACGGCCTACACCGAGATTCTGCACGGGTTGGCAACCTGTCCTACATGATGACTCATTTCGATTTCAAAATGGCTGTCAAATAATCGCCTTGCCCTCGGAAATCCCACATGTTCTTTACGAGACGTTCGAGTTTTCCGGCGTGTTGCAGAGCGCTTTGTGGAATGTTGCTGATGTGCGGGACCGACCATGCCAGACCGTGAACCTGAAAGTGCATTCCGAATGCGATCCATTCCGCGTTTGAGAAACTTCCGGATCGCACGATGTCCATGTTCGACAGTTCAGCGAGCCGTTCGAACGCGTGGCGCGAATACAGCGCGTGATAGCGCGTGATGTGCCAATGCGCCCACGCCGGGCCGAACCATTCCAGTTGTTTCGAATCGAGGTTCGGCGAGCCGATCGTCAGGACGCCGCCGGGCGTCAGTAGATTCTTCAATGCGTTCAACGTCTTCACCGGATGAGTCAGATACGGCAGCGCTGATCCGAGATGTACGATGTGGAACTGCTCATTCCGCGGAAAAGCATACGGCGCGTCATCCGGCGAACACTCGATAATGCGATGACCCTTCGCCCGGGCCGCTGCGGCCATGTCGGGATTCGTTTCGAGGCCTGCACGCTGCCACTTCGTTCCGGCGGCGACGGCATCGAGTAGTCCGCCGTCAACACAGGATGCGTCGAGAATCCGGACGCGCGAATCGTTCGGATCGAACATCCCGGCCAGATCGCGCATCGCGTTGCCGATGATTGCGGCGCTCGCGGTTGGAAATGCGCTGTTCGGCCGCATGAACTTACAGACGCATGCGCGCAGCAGTTTTTCGAAACGCGATCCGCGCATCGGCGCGTTCGCGTACGGCGACGCATAGGGCGCGGACGGTGCGATCAGGCCCGCAGGCGGCTTGGACCAATCGACTGGCGGAACGGCGTATCGATTCGCTCGAAACGCCGCCCATTGCATCGCGTTCGGGGCCGGATGGTTCACGGCGATGCGCGTGTCTTCTCGCAAATAGATGCGCTGAATGTCGAGATCGCCGAGCATCGGGTGGCGCGCACTCAAGAGGAGGCAGTCGGGCGTTTTGCCGC
>JANXLS010000670.1 GCA_025355035.1 Planctomycetota bacterium
GATGCCATCCGCATCGATGTGCATGTACTTCGCGCCTTTGCGTTCGCGCGTGTGCTTGAATTCGGGGATGGATGCGGGGCGTTGGTTGGACATGACGCAGCGCTTGCAATAGATCACGTCTTCTGGCAGGCCATAAAGTGGCGTTGGTTTTTCAGCGGACATAGACGTCTTTAACCTTTTCGTTGCGCGCCAATCCAGCGCTTCATTTCCTGATACATTGCAAGCCCATCTTTGCCACTGCGTTCGGGATGAAACTGGCACGCGAATATATTTTCGCGCTGGATGCTCGAACAATACGTTACATCGCCATACGTCGTGGTCGCGCAGACGACGGACGGATCAGTCGGCCGCGCATAGAATGAATGAACGAAGTATTGGTATACACCGGAGCTCTGTCGGGCGAGTGGGGTATTCTCCCAGCGCAATTCGTCAGGACGATTGACGCGGTTCCATCCGACCTGCGGGACTTTTAAATCACCGTACGCGCCTTTCGGTTTGTCGAAACGAATCACGTCGCCCTCGATCAGATTCAAGCCGTCGTGACGCCCGAATTCGAGTCCTTCGGACATGAACAATTGAAGGCCGAGGCAGATGCCGACGAGCGGTTTTTTTTGTGCGGCGAGATCGCGAATGGGAGCGACGAGATCGCGGCGACGGAGTTCGGACATGGCATCGCCGAACGCGCCGACACCGGGAAGAATCACCGCATCCGCCCCAGCCATAGCGACCGGATCGGCAGTGACTTCAGCGATCATGCCGGCGTGTTCACACGCTGCTTTGACGCTGAAGAGGTTGCCGAGCCCGAATTCGACGATGGCGACGTGGATGGGATTTTCGCTCATGATGAAAGTGCTCGGCAATCGACACCTGCGGCGCCCAGATCTTTTTTGATATCGGCCAGCGTTACATCTTGAATCTTCGAAAAAGCGGAGGTGCTACGCTTCAGAAATTCGGTATTGCCCTCGGCGGCGAATTCGCCACGCGTGAAATCCGTGTGACGGACGACATTGTAATGGAGGATTGATGCCATGCAAACGGCGTCGGCATGTCCGTCGATGGCGGCGTCTCGGACGTGCCGAACCGTCCCGGCACCGCCGCTGGCGATGACGGGAATGGGGACGGAGCGCGCGATGCGGCGCGTCAGTTCGATGTCGTAGCCTTCGCCCGTTCCTTCTTGATTGATGGAAGTGACGACCAGTTCGCCCGCGCCCAATTCGGCGGCGCGGATAGCCCATTCGAAGGGATCGACTCCACTGCTTTCGCGCCCGTAGTCGGTGTTGCATTCGTAGCGTCCGTCGGCGTGGCGGATCGCTTCGATGGAGACGACGATCGTTGACGATCCGAACATGCGCGACGCTTCGCGAATGAGTTCCGGGCGTTTGATGGCGGCGGTGTTCAAGGAAACTTTGTCGGCACCGGCGCGCAAGACGGCGCGAATGTCATCGACCGAACGCAAGCCGCCGCCGACGCAGAGGGGAATGAAGATTTCGCGCGATGTTCGTTCGACGATTTCGAGCAGGCTGTTGCGGCCGTACAGGCTGGCGACTGCGTCCATGTAAATCAGTTCGTCCGCGCCCTGCTCGTAGTACGCCCGCGCAAAACGCTCGGGTTTGCCGAGCACGCGCAAGCCCTCCATCCGGACGCCTTTGACGAGGTTCGGGCCTTTGATGTCGAGGCGGGGGATGACGCGGATGCTCATTCATTTGCTCCGGACGGAAAACCCGCGGCCGGAAAACCTGGAAATGTAGTGGCTCGGATGCGCAGCGCAATTTCGTGCTCGCTCATGGCGCGATCCAACTTTAGCAATTCAAGAAACTGTTTTCGAGTAAATGCCTTTCGAG
>JANXLS010000679.1 GCA_025355035.1 Planctomycetota bacterium
ATCGAAAGCGTTGCGCGCAACGGCTATCATCCCGTCAAACCCCTTGATAACGCGGGCAATCCACCGCCCCGCGAAAAGATCGTTCCGAACGGAGCCGAGACATGTCCGACGGGGCTGCCAACCGATGCGATCGTGAAACAATTGCGTGCGGCAAACATCGTCGTGAACACGTCCACCGACGCCGGCGGTTACCTCTGTAACGAATGTTTTTATCGATTAATGGCGATCCCAAACGGGCCGCGCGTTCGGGGATTCATCCATTTGCCCGTCGTCCCGCCCGACGATGCGTCGCGGAGAAAAGAACTGGAAAACGGGATTGAGATCATCGTCAAAACGGCGATTGAGAATTTGAAATAACGTCGGCGGCTACTCGTCTTTTTTAATGTGCCGGCCGAGCACCAGCATCTCGTGTTCGTCGCATTCGAGGGGTTCGAAGCCGATCACGTGAATGGACGGCGCAACCAATTCAGCGAAGGGCGGCAGAGGTAATGACATGTCAGCGCGAAGCGGTTCGACCAGCGCGGCCATATCGGTTTTGAGCTTCGCGATGTCCAGCCCCATGTACGCATCCGCGGGCACCGCAGCCGCCTTCAGCTTAAACGTGTGCTGCAACGATAAAACGCCTTTGCGATTACTATTTTCCCAATGCACAAACGCCACTGCCGCGTGAATGATCATTTGATAAAACGTCTTCGGAGTCCCGATCGTTTCCATCCACAGCTCTTCGAGAATTTCGTGGCACTCAAAAAAATGGCGGTGGTTGAACAACCATACACCTTTCTTGTACGCGTCGGGAAAATCAGAGGGAGGAGGCTCACCGTATAGCATCGCTTATTTTTCTCAGTCAACGCGTTTAACAGCATTTGTCATTTGGCATTCGCGATTGATGTTTCATTTCAACAGCGTCGTGTGAGGCGCGTTTCGTATCAATGACAACTATCAAATCACACATGCCAAAATGACAAAAAGACCGTTCTACGCTGAAACTCCGATGGGTAAACCGTACGGCAACGGTTCGGGAACAGGGGCGAAATCGCGGACGGCTGTAAAGAGGCGCTCGAAGCTCTTGTTCACGTCACCCGAGAGACAATCTGTCACGTCGCCGGCCGCGAAATCGTATTTGTTCGTCAATTCGCGGAAGCTGAAGTTCTGATCGTAAAACGCGTAGACGAGGGAGCGCATGTTCTCGATCGCTTGGATCATCATCTGCGCGTACTCGGTGTAACGCACCGGAGCGAAATCGTTGGCCACGAGCGATTCGTGAATCAGTTCACCGGCTTTGATGCCGCTCTTCAGTGCGAACAACACGCCTGACGAGAAACACGGATCGATGAAACCATACGCATCACCGGCGAGAACGAGTCCTTCAATCGCGCAATATTTGGAGCGGAACGAGTATTCGCCGGTCGTGCGGTATTCGCCGATCTGTTTTCCGGCGCCCGTGTGCGCTTCGATCCATTTGTTCTGTGTGATTTCGCGATCGAAGACTGCTTTTAAATCGCGGACGCCATCGCGGAACAGGTACTTGTGATCGGCAACGACGCCGACGCTGATGATGTCGTCGTGCTGGGGAATGTACCAGAACCAGCCTTTTCCCGGAACGTAGGCTACGGTCGTCGCACCTTCGTCATAGCCTTCGTCGCGCATGGCGCCTTTGAAGTACGTCCAGACGGCCACTTTGTTCAGCTTCGGATCGTGGATGCGCCAGCCGTGTCGGGACGCCGAGAACGATTCGCGGCCTGTGCAATCCAGAGTGACTTTCGCGCGGAATTCATGCATCAGTCCGGCTTCGTCAACCGCTCGCGCGCCGATGACGCGTTCGCCATCTTTGACCAATTCCTTGACGGTGTAGCCCTCGAGTACCTGTGCTCCCTTTTCGCGTGCGTTTGTCACCATCATCAAGTCGAATTCCGAACGCAGCACTTGCCAGGTCTGCCCGATCTCTTTTCCGTAGCGATCGAAGAAATAGAAGGGTTGCGACGCCTTTCCGGACGGCGAAACGAACTGGACGCTGTACTTTTTAACAAACTCCGACTTCTTCATTTTATCCAGAAGCCCGAGGCGCTTGAAGCAATGATACGTGAATGGCAGCAGCGATTCGCCGATGCGATAGCGTGGATGTTTCTCGCGCTCAAGGACGATCACGTTGTGGCCATATTCGGCAAGAATCGCCGCCGAAGAAGCACCCGCCGGACCCGAACCCAACACCAATGCGTCGCAAACTTGAATGTTCATCTTATTCTCCATTTCATATTTCGGAGTGGGCGGCTTCCCGCCGACCTAGTGTCCTGAACGTTAAATCAGTTGATTTCTTCTTGGCTCTTTC
>JANXLS010000707.1 GCA_025355035.1 Planctomycetota bacterium
TCTGTAAAAAACCGGCGCGATCGTGCGCCCGGTTGATGTTGGTTTTTGGATTAACATTAAGTACATACTCTGCGACGGCGCTCGACTTCCACGACGTGCTCCGCGCCGAAAAACTTCCCCCTGAATTAATCGGCGATGTATCGGCATTCAGCAAGGGCGCACTCACTCCGACTGCGGAAGGTGTTCTGTTTGCGGCCGAATCCACTCGCCACATTCAATTGAAATTCGACAACACCGCTCCCGGAACGGATCAACGCCCTCTGCTGGCGAGCGTCCGAATCCGCGTGATTTCGGCATTCGATGGCACGATGCCGCCTGGATTTTATTTCTACTGGGACGACAAGAACTACGCCTATTTCCGGGCCACGCACGATTCCCATGTGTTCTACGGGACCGTAAAAAATGGCGAGGATAACAACTCGTTTGAACACGGCGTCATGCGTGAATTCAAATCGCCCGACGCCAAGACATATGGCAAGGAGATTTTTGTCCGCTTTGTGATGGTCGCTCAAAACATTGCGTATTACGTAAGCGGCGATGGAACGAATTGGCGCAAAATTGGCGAGTCCGGAGTGCGCCCCGGTGAAATCGGTGTGGCTCCAAAGATCATTCTTGGACGCGGTATTCCCGGCGAAAAGCCTTCTTTCTGTAATGACACGGCGACGAATCCCAAAGAGGTCCGCCCACTAACGAAACTTTATTACAGCGATCTTCATATTGCGGATCACGGCGCTTCGACTCAACCTGAGACCGTCGAAATCGACAAGAAAGACACATGGGAGCAGACGCTCAACGCACTGGAGCCCGCAGGCATTCCGCGAACCTGGAGCGTGATCGCTCCTGCGGGTGACAAGGCATATCACGATACGAAAGATTGGCTCAGTGTTGAGAATTGGGCGACGCTCAAGGAACTCGCTGGAAAGCCCGTTAAACTCTTCAATTGGAGCAAACCTGATGACGAAGCCGACGACCCACTTGTCGATCTTCGTGATCGCATTGAGCGCGCAAAGAATTCGACAATTCTTTGCCGCACCGATGTCGACTGGCCCGTTTCGGGTGAAGCGATGATGTGGTTCGACAATGTTGAACCCAGTCGAATTTTTGTGAACAACAAGCTTGTGCACGATTATCTCGGCAACGAATATTGGCGCCCGCACCGTCCTGTAAAGGATCGAACCGCGATTCCAATCTGGCTCGAAAAGGGGAAAAACTCGATCAAAATGGTCTTCCGTGCGATTCGCGGCGACACATCGTTTTACATGCGCTTCGAACGTTGCGACAGTCCGTACCACTTGGGCATGCTGCAAAAAATGCTCGACCTGTTTCCACCGAATGTGGGCGGATGGCGCGCCGAACAAGCCTTATTCGACGTCGCGCAGGCCCGCGAAGAGGCTTTCGATTTCAATGGAGCGCTCTCCAGCTATTCCGCCGCTGCAAACGCATTTGCGACAAATGATGAGTGCCAGGAGCGAGCGTTTGAAGCGACTTTGCGCATCCACACGTTTCTCCGAAAATTCGATGACGCAATCAAAGTCGCCGAGGCCTTTCGCGCCGCGCATCCAACGGGCAAAGCCGCCAAGTCAGCAATGCGCGCAGCCTTGCGCTTCGAGACGTTGGCGGGGCGCGCCGCCGCCGCGCGCGAACGGGCACGAAAATGGAGCACCCAAGGCGGATCCTTGGGCGAGGCCGAAGCGTTGCGAATCGTAGCCGGAGCGCTCGCCGAAAATGGCGCGCACGAGGAACATCTGGCGACGTTGGACGAAATTGCCGCATCGAAAGCCTTGAAACCCGAAGAGCGCGCTCGTGCGGCGATCGAATGCGGGTCATGGCGCAATGAATACGAACGTCGTAAAGGCGCGAAGGGCATCCCACCCAATTTCGACGAACAGGAACGATCATGTCGCTCAATGCTCTCGGCGGTCGAGATTCTGTCCGGAGGAAAAAATCCGGCCGCGCAACAACTCGTTGCCGAAGCCGATACGGAGCTCAAAAACAAAAAGCCGACAGCGGCCTTCGCCGCCTCATGGGGCGCTGCGTTAACAGCGCTCGTGTGTTCGGATTCCGACGCCGCCTACTACTTTGCCATGAACAAGTCATATTCCATCGACCTGCCGTTGAAAGATCAGAACAACACGGTCATCCAGGATCAAAATCGCTTCAAAGAAGTCGCGTGGAATCTGTTGCGCGAAAAATGCGGCGATGCGACATGGGCCGGCAAGTGGCGCATGATCGCCTTCAAGCGAAGCC
>JANXLS010000731.1 GCA_025355035.1 Planctomycetota bacterium
CATGGGGTGCCCAGTCGAGCGATGGAAAAACGTTGAGTCGAATTTTTACTCGACGCTGAGGGCCACTTCTTCGATGACTTTGTTGATGGCTTCGGCGGCGCGGCGTTGGTCTTCGATTTTCTGGGCGCATTCGGCGTCGAGGATTTCGAGGGCTTTGCCGGCGGCGTCCTGTTCGGCTTCCTTCTTGCTTTTGCCTCGCCCGACGGGGAAGACGCGTTTTCCGACATGGCAGCAGACTTCGAAAATCTTGCCGTGATCGGGGCCGGTGGTGCCGACGATGGCGTAATGGGGGGTGACGCCGCAGACTTTTTGGGCGGTGTGTTGCAGTTCGGATTTGGGATTGGGATCGCCGCCGGCCTGGGCGCAGACGCGCATTTAGGGGCCGAGGATGCGGAGGACGAAGGCGCGCGCGGGTTCGAGTCCGCTGTCGAGATAGACGGCGGCGGTGACGGCTTCGAAAAGATTGGCGTAGACGCTGGGGGGAAGCGGTTCGTGGCTGGGGAGGCCTTTGCCGAAGCGGCCGACATCGCGGAGGCCGATGAGTTCGGCGGCGCGGGCGAGACCGGTGGTGCTGACGACACAGGATTTGACCTTGGTCAAGTCGCCTTCGTTCCAATCCGGATGCCATTCGTAGAGGGCTTGAGCGACGCAGAGATTGACGACGGAATCACCGAGGAATTCCATGCGTTCGTTGTCGCTGTTGGCGTGCGCAGTGCTGGAGGGATGCGTGAGCGCACGTTCGAGGAGGCTGGGGTTATTGAAGAGGTAACCGATGCGCTCTTGCAAACGCAGGAAGCTGGTGTCCGAAATGGGTTTTTCGGAACGGAAAAGAATCGTGGTGGCCATCGCTCTTTCTGGGAGAACAGGCTCAAAGAGGCGGACGATGCGGCCCGCCTCGTTGAGCGTATTCTCTTTAAAGGTAACTTGTCGCCTGCTCCAACTGACAGATGAACGATAGCGGAATGGAACGGGGGCGTCAAGGGGAAGTGAGGATGTTGAGTCCGGGATAGCTAGAGCGGTTTTCAAATGTCTGAAGACAAATCTGCTTGCGGCGGGCTGCGCGGTACTTCATCAGTCTCGCTAAGAGCTACCGGACAAAACCCTCGCGCCAATCTGCTTGCGGCGGGCGGCGTGGTACTTCGAAAAACTCGCTTCGCGTAGTCTCCAAATACGCTGAGCTCGTCTTTCTCGTCCCACTTGCCCGGCGCGGCGCATCTGGACGCGCCGAGTTTTGGGATAGGTTCTGAATCACAACCTCTTCGGGGTTGGAATATACACGACTTGAAAGATGTGTATAAAGACAAGCCACAGGAGAGTGAAAGGGCGGGGGCTCGCTGCGCTCGCGAGTGGCGATTGAACTGTTTACTTGAGTGAATGCTGGATGTGGACGATGACAATTGTTGCGAAATCGGCTGGTGGACGGGAATCGTTTTTCGTTATCATTTGGAGTAAATTTGGGCTTTTTGGCGGGCGATTATGAAAGCACTTTATATTGATGCGCCGGGCAGTATTCGATTGCGGGATGTGGCTGAAACGCCGCTGGCAGCGGGGGAATGCCGGGTGGCGGTCAGCATGGTCGGCGTTTGCCGGACGGATTTGGAATTGGTCAAAGGGTACATGAATTTCACCGGAGTTCCGGGGCATGAATTCGTTGGGACGGTCGTGGAGGGGGCGGAGCGGTTGATGGGGCGGCGCGTGGTTGGGGAGATTAACGCGGGATGTGGGACGTGTGACGAATGCCGGAATAATGGGTCGCGGCATTGTGCGAATCGCACGGTTCTGGGCATTTACAATCGGAACGGTGCGTTTGCCGAAACGCTGACGCTGCCGGAGCGGAATCTGATTCCGGTGCCGGATAAAGTTCGGGATGAAGAGGCGGTTTTCACGGAACCGTTGGCGGCGGCGCTGGAAATTTTTGAGCAAGTGCATGTGCGTCCGGCGACGAAGGTGCTGGTGGTTGGCGATGGAAAGCTGGGGTTGTTGATCGCTCAGGTTTTTGCACAATTCGGAACGCGTGTGATGTTGCTGGGGCGGAATGCGAAGAAGCTGGCGCTGGCTGAGCGGTGGAATGTGATGACGGCGATTGCGGACCGCGACGCTCTGGGCGCGATTCATTTTGGCGGGCGTTTTGAATATGTGATTGAATGCACGGGGTCGGCGGACGGACTGGCGTGCGCGCTGAATCATGTTGTGCCGGGCGGGACGATTGTGCTGAAGAGCACGTATGCGCCGACGAACGCGCCGCAAATCGATTGGGCGAAGATTGTGATCGATGAGATTCGTGTTGTCGGGAGCCGCTGCGGGCCGTTTGCGCCGGCGTTGAGGTTGTTGGCGCGCGGGGGGATCGATGTGCGAAGTATGATCGATCACACGAAGACGCTGGATGATGGGGTGGAGGCTTTTGAACTTGCAGCGAAAAAAGGTGTGTTAAAAGTGCTGGTGCGGGTTTAGAGCTACCGGACAAAACCCTCGCGCCAATCTGCTTGCGGCGGGCGGCGTGGTACTTCGAAAAACTCGCTTCGCGTAGTCTCCAAATACGCTGTGCACGTCTTTCTCGTCCCACTTGCCCGCCGCGGCGCATCTTGGCACGAGGGTTTTGTCCGATAGCTCTTAGTCATTTTTGCTCTCGCAAGACGCAAAGACGCAAAGACGCAAAGTACGGCAAAGAAAAGAAAGAAATGAAGTTTTTCTTGAGATGCCGGAATCGATTGCCGTTAAATAGGGAATCGCGGCTCAAGCGGAGGGTTGAAAAAGACGATTTGAAATGGCCGTGTATTTTGTCGTGGGGCACTCTTGAAAGGACACACTTATGCCGATCGTAAAACAACTGTCGATTTTTCTACATAACAAGCCGGGTGTACTGGGGACGTTTTGTGAGGAGCTTTCCGCGCATCAGATTAATATTCTAGGGTTGTGCGTGTCGGACACGGTGGATCATGCGGTGGTTCGCGTTTTGTGCGACGATCCGAAGAAGGCGATCACGGTGTTGGGTGACGCGGGGATGCTTGTTGTTGAGACGGACGTGTTGGTGGTCGATCTTCCGGACAAGCCGGGGATTCTGGCGACTCTGGCGAAGAAATTGGCGAAGGCGAAGATTAATATTGAGTACGCGTACGGCACGACGGATGACTCTGGCGGGAAGTTGGTGTTGCGCGTGAGCGATGCGAAGAAGGCGATCAAGTTGTTGAAGATCAAGTAGAGCGGGCGTGAGGTGGAGAAACGGCGGCAGAAATGCCGCCGCATTTTGGGAATGATTCATGAAACTCCTCTTGCTCGTCGTCGGGAAAATGCGGAGCGGTGCGTTGTCGGATGTGTGCGACGACTACGTGAAGCGGATGCAGCGGTTTGGGTCGATGGCGATTAAAGAGGTGAAGGCATCGACTCGGAGCGATGTTCGGGAGGTCGCGGAAGAAGAGTGCGTTCGTTTGGCGCAGGCGTTGGAACCGTCGGACAAGGTGATTGTACTGGATGAACGTGGTGCGCAGGTCACGTCGGTGCAGTTGGCGGATTGGCTTGGGCGCTACGAGCGGGAGAACACCAAGCGGCTGGTTTTGGCGCTGGGTGGGGCGTACGGGATGACGGAA
Organism: Planctomycetota bacterium; assembly: GCA_025355035.1. Taxonomy (GTDB): domain Bacteria; phylum Planctomycetota; class SZUA-567; order H5-PLA8; family H5-PLA8; genus JANXLS01. The sequence goes on from JANXLS010000731.1 coordinate 3,585, forward strand.
GCGTTCAAGGCGCGAGGGACGGGGTTGGCATTGTCGAAGATGACGCTGCCCCATGAATTGTGCCGGGCGGTGGTGGTGGAGCAACTGTATCGGGCTCGGACCATTCAGAATGGGTTGCCGTATCATCACGCGTGAAGGCGAGGTTTCCGTTTGTTGAAGACGGTGAAATGGTGAAAAATAATTTTGAAAATCGGGGCGGATAGGTTAGAGAAGGGATGATAAATTCGTAACAAAGTGATAAGCGTTCGCAGTTTTGAGGGTGCACGACCTCTGCCCAACAGGAGAGGGAGCGGCAACTGCAGTTTCATGAGACGCGGTTTTTAGTTTGCACGTAAAGCAATTCGTGGCGCAGTTTTTTGTCGGACACCTCTTCGGAGAACAATCAATGGGCGGCATCGCACGAAAGAATACATGGCTGGTTGGCTTTGTGGCAACCTTGCTCGCTTTGGCAATTTGTCTGGCGTCGCTTCCCGCGTCCGTGAACACGACGTTCCGGTCGGTGGCGCACGCGGACCCCAAGGGCGTGAAGTACCTCGGCGGCGGTTCGTGCGGTGGCACGGGTTGCCACAGCGAAGACGTCAAGAGCCCGAAGCCCACGGATAAGCCGGGGCACGATGAAGCGATGATATGGGACAAGAATGACGGACATGCGCGCGCCTACGAAGACAAGATCAAGAAACGAAAAGGATTGTTGAACAAGGACACGGAAAAGATTGCGGCGAAGTTGAAGCTGGGCAAGGCGAGCGAAAGCGCGCGGTGTCTGGCGTGCCATGCGCTGACGGGTTTCGCGAATGGGGAAAGCAAAGTCCGCATCCCGTTGGATTTCACGAAGGATGTGTTGGCTGATGACGTGGCGAAGGGTCGCTTCAAGCCGAACGATGGCGTGAGCTGCGACGCGTGCCATGGCCCGTCGGAAAAGTATCTGACGCCGCATCAGACGGTGGGCTGGACAGCGACTCAGCGCAAGACGCTGGGCAGCGCGAAACTGTATGATGAAATCGGACTGTATAATACGAAGGATTTGCACTTCCGGGCGAACCTGTGTGTGTCGTGTCATCTGCGCATCGATCCGGACATGGTCGCGGCGGGGCATCCGGAACCGACGTTCGAATTGGATTCGATGAGCCACGGGAAGTGGATGCACTGGCGCCCGAATGGCGACTTTTTCGGCGTGAAGGCGTGGGCGATGGGTCAGTTCACGTGCGTTCGGGAAGCGTCGTTGCAATTGGCTGATCGCATCAAGAACAAGGCGGATGCGGAATTGGTCACGAGCGCGTACAAGCAGTTGATGGGG
>JANXLS010000734.1 GCA_025355035.1 Planctomycetota bacterium
CCATGCCGCAAAAGGCGATCATGGACGCGTTGCCTGAGTCGATTGAAGTCTCGCTGTTGGACGCTCAGGAAAGTCTCGGCATGTCGCTCAGCAATCAACAGTCGCGACGACTTGACGCGTTGCATTCGGGCGGCGGCGTTGCCAGCGACGACAAACGCGCGCCGGTGCTTGGCCAGGCGACGCTCCCTGAAAAAAACGGGCCGGTTGAGTTGCCGACGCCCGGTGCGGGTCCGGCGTCGCCGCGCCCGAGCCCGATGAATTTGGACGCGGCGCGCGGCGTCGAAAATCCAATTCGTCCCGCCGATGTTCCAGAAGCCGCGCGCGGTTCAGTCAACGCGCCACAATTGATCGACGCGCCGCTGGCGTTCGATTCGGACAAACCGAGTGTTGTGACAAAACCTGCACCCGCCGAAAAAGTTTCGGTCGAAGCTCCGCGCGCAGTTGAAGCGTCGTCGATTCAATCTGTCGCAGATGCCGTTCCCGTTCCAACGAATTTTACCGCGGCACCCATTTCACAGAGCGCGCGCGTCGTTGTGTCGGGAGTCGTGCCGCGCAATGCACCGTCTGCATCGATTGAGCGTTTTTCCGAAGTGCCGCCGAAAACAGACGAAGTCGCCGTTTCGGGGCGTCGCTCGGCAACAGCGGCTGAAGACGCTCCCTTGAATCCGGCCAGCGACGCGCCGCTCGCGTTCGACAACGAACCTGTTGCTGCTCCGAAAGTGAAGCCGAACGTGAATGCGACTCCTCTCGATACCGCTCGGAATATTCCGGTGACGGCGAATGAATCGTCACTTGGATCGCCGGGGCTTGGAACGCTGAACGCTCCGACATTGCCGCTGGTGCTGAGTGCCGCCGGAACGCCGGGAACAAAAGGAGCGGGCGCAGGGGAATCGCTCGTCGCGTTGGCGCGCACAGATCCTCTGCCTTTCGCGGATTCGTCAGCGGGTGTTGGGAGCGGCCAAGGGGGTTCGTCAATCGGAAGTGCGATCAGCGATGCGAATGCCGGAACAGGATTTGGACGCGAAGGCGGTGGTTTGCCGAGCGGCGGCGACGAACCGCTATCGATCGGAACAAATGGAGGCGACGGTCCGGGCGCGAGAGCTAGCGGCAACGGCGACGGCAGCGCGGGCGGGCGCGGTTCGGGCAACGGCAATTCGTTGATAGGCGGAACACAATCCGGTAACGGGCAAAAAGGTTCCGATGGCCCAGGTGGCGGCGGGTTTGGCGGTTTCGCTCGGACCACCGCAGCGGGTGGCGGCGGCTTGGGTGGTGACGGAAAAGGATTTGCAACCGGAGGAACCGGAAAGGGCTCAGCCGATTTTGGATTGTCAAACGGCAACGGATCGGCGTGGCACGGACGACCGGGAGGCAAGGGCGGAGGTGTTTCGCTCGCGCGCGGCTCGACGTCGGCGCAGCTTGAAAGGGGAACCGGCAATGGAGCCGGCGGAGTGAAAAGCGGCAATGGAACCGGCGACGCTTCGACGGGAATGAAATCGGAAAACGTCAATGGAGGTATTCCGAACGGCAACGGCTCTGATCCAGGCGGCCGCGTTCGCGGCGGATTGGGTTTGAACGGCGACGGTCCCGGCGGCATGGGCGACAAACCGCTCGCTGTTGGGCCGGTGGGCGGCGGCGGTATCAAGCCAAGCGGAACCGGTGTTGCTTCGGGCGGCGGGGATGCGCCGGGACACGGCGGCGGAGGCGGATTTGGAATGGGGCGTAATGGCCCGGCAGGTGGAACTGCGCTGGATGGGGGCGGCTCCGGTGGCGTGGGTTTGGGTGGGCTGGGAGCCAGCGGAATCGGGGGCGGAAATGGAAGGCCGGGTGGTTCGAACGGAAAGTGTGTTTCGGTGGCGCGCGGACGGGGTTCGCAGGAACTTGAAGACGCCGGCGGAGCGTTGAAAGCGAAGGCTGTCGGCGTCGTCGCCGGGCCGCCGCATCGCGGAATTACGGCGGCCTACACGGGCGGATTGGTGCGCGTTTCGCTGGGATTGGCGAAGCATTCGGGCGATTGGGATTCGTCGCCGTTCGCTCTGAAGAATCTGCGCAGTGCCTTCATTGAACGTTCGGGTTTGCCGGAACTGGAGGTTTCGATTCCCACCGTCGAAATGAGCGATTTGAACGCGATGCTTAAATGCCGGATGATCATGATGACCTCCAATTTTCCGGTCGTGTTCAAGCCCGCCGAAGTCGCGGCGATTCGCGAGTACGTCGCGCGTGGCGGGACACTTTGGGTGAATGATTCGTCGGCGAGCGATTACGAAAAATTTGACGAAGCGTTCCGCCCGCAAGTGCCGCTTCTTGTGCCGGGATCGACGCTCGAAAAACTTCCTGTCGAGCATGATTTTTTCGCCGCGTGTTACGACCTAACGAAAGGCTTCAAAGGCTTCCGCATACCGCCGGGCGACAAATATCGCCAGGATTATATGGAAGCCGCATTCATGCCCGAGGCCGTCGCGCCGGGCGCGGCTCCGAATAAAGCGGCCACTGCGGAGGTCGTCGATCTTGCCGATGCGGATGCGATCAACCATCGTCGAGCCGGGATCATTTACACGCGCAACGATTACGCCGATGGAATGGAAATCGATCCGCGCATGAATGCCGGGATGAAATCGCTGACCGATTTGACGAACGGCGAAATGCTCGAGAGCTCCTTGCGCTTCGGTATGAATCTGATCGGATACAGTATGGGACCAGAGG
>JANXLS010000741.1 GCA_025355035.1 Planctomycetota bacterium
TGTGCTTCCGCGCGGCAGAAAATCACGTCTTTATGAATGGCATTTCGACCCACGTTGAGATGTTCGACAAATGCTTTAATGCCGCCCGGATAGTCGTAAACTTCGTTGTGTCCGGAGCGTTCATCGAAGATGCTGATGCGCAGACCCGGATTCAAAAACGCCATTTCGCGGAAGCGCTTGGTCAGCGTTTCGAGTTTGAATTCCGGAATCGGAAAGATGTCACCGTCGGGCTTGAAGTGTAGTTTCGTGCCGGTCTTGTCGGAGTCGCCCGTTCGCGCAACAGGCGCTTTGCGAACGCCGCGATCGAACGTGATTTCAAATGTCCCGCCGTCGCGCTGAACCGTGACATGAAACCATTCGCTCAGTGCGTTCGCGCATTTCACACCGACACCGTGCAAGCCGCCCGAGACCTTGTATCCCTTCGTGTCTCCGCCGAATTTTCCGCCCGCATGAAGCTTCGTCAACACGACTTCAAGCGTACTGATTTTTTCTGTCGGATGTTCTGAGACTGGAATTCCACGACCGTCATCTTCGACCGAAACCGAACCGTCTTTATAAATCTGGACCTTGATGATTTTGCAATACCCGGCCATCGCTTCGTCGACGGCGTTGTCCACCGCTTCGTAAACGAGATGATGCAATCCATTCTCGTTCGCACCGCCGACGTACATGCCGGGGCGCTTGCGGATGGCTTCGGGGAAGCCGAGCACCTGGATGTCGTCGGCACCGTAATTCCCGGCATCGACTGCGGCGGAGTTGTTGAATTCGGGCGGGGTGACGGGGGTGGCGACGGGCGGGGTGACTTCGTGGGTCTGGCTCATTAAAAGCTCCGGACGATTCGCTTGTTTCGAAGCGGAAAAACACACCAGCATCCGCGATGAGTACGTGATAGATTTATCTATGATTAATCGTAGATTATTTGGGTGAAATTGCCAGTGCTGAATTGAGCGTTCAGTTCCGGTTCCCATCACGGGAACTGAACACGGTTTTGTTGGATGATCGAGCCACACATCAACCTCACAAAGGGTCGCGACAAAAAATTTTTACGTTTTTGCGTCGATGCAAGAGCGCCTGTTTTTTTCAACGGATAATGGATCGCGCAAATCTTCGTTCGCTCGTTTATCTCTTAAAACGACGGTGTAGTTTGACGGTTCTTCGCCTTCATCACTTTTACCATTGGATGAGAATACGATGCTTTCGAACAGCCTGATTTTCCTCATTGTTCTGAGCTTGCCGCGTTTTGTATTGGCTGAAACGGCGGCTGAGATGAAACCTTACATGGAGAAAATCCCGGGAACTGATGTTACATTTGACATGGTTCCAATTCCGGGCGGAAAATTTTTACTGGGCAGTCCTGAGACTGAGAGCGGGCGTGGCAAGGATGAAGGCCCCCAGTCCGAAATTGAGATCAGGCCCATGTGGGTCGGCAAGTTCGAAGTGACCTGGGACGAATACGGCATTTTCGCGGACAAGACGGACATCCAGGAACGTCAGTTCAAAAAGGAGGCCCCGTCCGGGACGGATAAGATTGCGGACGCAGTCACGCGTCCCACGCCACACTCGCACCACGGCCCTATTTTCGCGAAGTTTTGGAAGCCCGGCTTTCCAGCGATGTGCATGACGCATCATGCGGCGATGGAATACACCCGCTGGCTTAGCGCGAAAACGGGGAGGAATTACCGATTGCTCACGGAAGCCGAATGGGAATACGCCTGCCGCGCTGGAAGCAAAACAGCATACGGTTTCGGTGACAATCCCAAAGTCCTCGGCGAGTACGCCACCTTTGCGGACAACTCGTCCAAGGCCCCCAACCACGTTGGCCTGAAGAAACCAAACGCCTGGGGACTTTATGACATGCACGGCAACGTCGGCGAGTGGGTGCTGGACCACTACAGCAAGAATTTCTTCAGCGAACTCAAAGGCAAGGCCGCTGCTGAACCCGTCTTGTTGCCGGACGAAAAGGAGTACCCGTACGTCTCGAAGGGAGGTTCGTGGAAAGACGCACCCGCGCTACTGCGCACAGCCGCCAGGGTCGAGTCATTCGACTCCGACGACGATGGCGACGATTCGAAGGGCTACAGTGTCGATGATCCGCAATTGCCGAGAAGTATTTGGTGGCACACCCGAACAACGCACATCGGATTCCGCATTTGCAGACCGCTGGACGAACTGTCCCAGCTAAAGGACTTCAAATCGCCGATTAAAAGCGAGCGATAACCGAGGCTGCGAGTGTGCGATCTTTTGGCTCCTGACACGGAATTTTACTTCTTCAGCATACCGCGTTTATTCAGCCATTCTTCGCAGCGCTTGGTCCATGTCGTGCACGGATTGCCCACATCGCGCGTGCCGAATCCGTGGCCGCCGGATTCATATACGTGGAGCTCCGAACCTTTGACGCCCGCATTTTTTAGAGCGAGATAAAGTTGAATGCTGTTTTCGCAACTGATCTTGTCGTCCGCCGCGTGAGCGAAAAAAATCGGCGGCGTCGTCGCGCTAACTACGACATTGGCATTCAACTTCTTTTCTTTGTCGTCCCATAAAATGTAAGGATAGACGAGCAC
>JANXLS010000762.1 GCA_025355035.1 Planctomycetota bacterium
CTGCTCGTCGAAAAAACCGGCGGCCCGTCCGTCCGCCCCTACATGCCAGACCGCGTTTGGGACGAAACCAGCGTCTACGGCAATCTCCGCAACTATAAACACGACACCGGAGAAGGCCTCTACCGCCGAAGCATGTACACCATCTGGAAACGCACCTGCGCCCCGCCGCAAATGCTGATCTTCGACGCTTCCGGCCGCGAAACGTGCACCGTCAAACGCTCGCGCACCAACACGCCGCTCCAGGCATTGACGCTCCTCAACGAAGTCACGTACGTCGAAGCCTCCCGAGCGCTCGCCGAGAAAATGCTGACGGAAGGTGGAGCCACTCCCATCGGTCGCATCACCCTCGGTTTCCGCCGAGCCATCGGTCGTCCGCCAACCGAAGCCGAGTCCGCTGTGCTCATCGCCGGCCTTCAAAAACGACTCGAGAAATACAAAGCTGACGTGGATGCCGCGAAAAAACTCATCGCTGTCGGTGATACCAAACCTGATCCCAAGCTCGACCCCGTCGACTTGGCCGCCTACACAATGACCGCCAACGTCATTCTAAACCTCGATGAAATGGTGACACGGGAATAGTAATTCGTTCAAGAACCGCGACCGTAAGGGAGCGGAATTCGCGCGGATAAAAGTCGCCCGCGCCCCAAGGAAATATCTGCATCCGGAGTAACGCCAATGTCCGCCCACTCTGACAAGTCCGCCCTCAAGCTCCAAGACGCTCTTAACCGCCGTATCTTCCTGAAGCAGGCGACCGCCGGTGCGGGCCTCGCCGCGTTGACTTCGTTGATGGGCCGCATTGCGCTTGGCGACGACAAGCCCGGCGACTCGTCGAAATTCGGCGGCATGAAAGGCCTGCCGCATTTCGCGCCCAAAGCAAAACGCATCATCTACCTGCACCAATCCGGTGCGCCGTCGCAATTCGAACTTTTCGATTACAAACCCAAACTCGATCAACTCCGAGGCCAAGACCTTCCCGACTCGATCCGCAACGGCCAGCGCCTTACGACCATGTCGTCGGGGCAGAAAAAATTTCCCATTGCAAATTCGATTTTCAAATTCAAGCAACACGGTAAATCCTGCGCTTGGATCAGCGAACTGCTTCCGCACATTTCCGAAGTTGCCGACGATCTCTGCTTCATCAAATCGCTCAACACCGAAGCCATTAACCACGATCCCGCGATCACGTTTTTCCAAACCGGCGCGCAACTGGCCGGGCGCCCCAGCTTCGGTTCATGGGTTTCTTACGGCCTCGGCAGCGAAAACAAAGACCTCCCCGCATTCGTCGTCCTCACTTCAAAAGGCACCGGTCGCCCGGACGATCAACCGCTCTACGATCGACTATGGGGCAGCGGCTTTATTCCATCCAAATACCAGGGCGTTAAGTTCCGCAACGGTGGCGACCCGGTTCTCTATTTGTCAAACCCCGACGGCGTCAGCCCCGCCATGCGCCGCGAAACACTCGACGAACTCAGCGCGCTCAACACGCAGCATCTCAACACGGTCGGGGACCCCGAAATCGCCACGCGCATTGCCCAATACGAAATGGCGTTCCGCATGCAAACATCCGTACCGGATCTGACCGACACGTCGAAGGAGCCCGCGAACATCATCGACATGTACGGCCCCAACGTAAAGAAGCCGGGGACGTACGCATCGAACTGCCTCCTCGCGCGAAGACTCTGCGAACGCGGCGTCCGCTTCATCCAACTCTATCACATGGGCTGGGATCAGCATTTCACGCTGCCGAAAGCCATCCGCGGGCAATGCTCCGACACCGATCAGCCGACGGCTGCGCTCATCAAAGATTTGAAGCAGCGCGGTCTGCTCGAAGACACTCTCATTTTCTGGGGCGGCGAATTCGGTCGCACCGTCTATTCCCAAGGCGCAATGACTGAAGACAATTACGGTCGCGACCATCACCCCCGCTGCTTCACCATCTTCCTGGCCGGCGGCGGCGTGAAAGCCGGGACGACGTTCGGCGAAACTGACGACTACTCCTACAACATCGTCAAAGACCCCGTCCACGTCCACGACTTGAACGCTACCATCCTGCATCTCATGGGCATCGACCACACGCGCCTGACCTTCCGCCATCAGGGCCGCGACTTTCGCCTAACGGACATCCACGGCGAAGTTGTGAAACAGGTTTTGGCGTAAACTTTTTTTTCGTGCAACGCGTTGTATGATGCGATCATGAATTCGAGCGACTCGCATTCCTCTGCGACCCGCGACGACGGGTCGGACGAAACACGCACGGAAGTCCGCTACGGCGAGACCGACCAAATGGGCTACGCGCACCACGCCACCGCCGTGCTCTGGCTCGAGTACGGACGTGTCCACTGGCTGCGCAAACGCGGTCTCAAGTACCGCGACCTCGAAGCCAACGGCGTCCTTTTGCCGGTCGTGAACATCGCCATCCGCTATCACGCCCCGGGGCGATTCGAAGACCAGTTGTCGATCCAAACGCGACTCGTCGATCTCGGCAAAACGCGCATCACTTTCGAAACAAAAATCGAGCGCATCGAACCCAACGATGCGCGCACACGACTCGTCTCCGGTACCGTCGAACTTGTCTGCCTGAACAAAGAAGGCCGCATCCAACGCCTGCCGCGGGAACTCACACGCATCTGGGAACAAATCAGTGGACGCGCCGATGCCGAAAGCTGATCCGAGCGCATCGTTTCTTCCCTGGGGCATGCGCTGGGCCGGACGCCCGCTCGCTTTTCTCTACGGTCTCGGCGTGAAATATGATCGTGCCCGGGCGAATCCAAAATCATCGCCGCTCGCGACCCTCTGCATTGGCAACATGACCGTCGGCGGCACCGGCAAAACCCCCGCCGTCATTTACGTCGCGCGTGAACTTGTAAATCGAGGCCGCAAACCCGCCATCCTCATGCGCGGCTACAAAGCGCAAGGCGGCGACGAAGCCGAAGAAGTCAAAACCGCACTGAGCGGCTTGAACGTCCCGATCCTGCTCGGAAGCGATCGCTATACAAGCACGGTGAAAGCCAAGGAACTCGGCTGCGATGTCGCGCTCCTGGACGACGGCTTTCAACACTGGCGTTTGCGCCGCGATCTCGATGTCGTTCTGATCGACGCCACAGACCCCTTCGGTGGCAACGCCCTTTTGCCCCAGGGCAAACTCCGCGAACCCATTGAAGGCCTCGCGCGCGCCGGAATGATCGTCATCACACGCTCGGATAGTTTGAGCGAAACAGATCGCGTCACTTTACACGCGGAACTCCAACGCATTTCGAATTCCAAGCCCATCTATTTCGCATCGCATACCGCCATTGGCATTCGACGCATTGACATTCCGAATGAGGTTTGGACGGTGAATCAACTGCGCGGAACGCGCGCTATTGCCGCGTGCGGCATCGGTAATCCCAACGCATTTGAGCGAACACTGAAATCGCTGGGAATCGATGTACTCGTCTTCAATCGCTTCGACGATCACCATGCATTCACTCAAAACGAAATCGATGAACTCGCACTATCTGCGCAAAAACAGAACGCATCGTGTGTCATTGTGACCCAAAAAGACGCTGTCAAAATCGAAAAACTGATCATCCCCGCAAACGTAGCGATCCTCGCCCTGCGCGTTGAATTTACTATCGAAAACAGCACTGAATTCTGGAACACATTAACGAAGTCTCTCGCTGCAGCGAGCGGTTCGTCTCATCAAGACGGGTCGCGATAGCCGCCCGCATTCCGACAATCACCGCACCCCAACAATCTCCGCATCCGCATAGGCCGTCTCGACTCCGTCGCTCAAAATCCGAATCCGCCCAAACGAATCCAGCCCCACAAACATCCCGCTGCGTTCGATCATAGGATCCAAATCAAACGGCGGCAATCGAAATACAATTCGCTTCGATGCAGGCATCCACGCCCGCATCATTCCTTCAATGTCGTCGCGAATGTTGATCCGCTCGGCCTCATCTTCCATTTGACAAAGAAGCGTATCAAGCCGTTCCAAAACGTCTTTCAAAACCGCTTTCCGATCCGCGTATTTTCCCGTTTCAATCAGCGCGCTCGTCGGCGATGCCTTCTCCGTCTCCGGCAACATCTCCGCCGTCTGATTGAGATTCATCCCAATTCCAATCACCACATACCCGCGATCCCGTGCGCCCGATTGTGTCGAACCGGACATCGCCGGCAACGCGCTCTCGCACAGGATTCCCCCCATCTTCCTCCATCCTGGCGCAGCAGGGCAGGGGAGCACCAGATCGTTCGGCCACTTCACCGAAACACCACCCAGCGCGCTCGACTTCGTCGCAAGCGCCTCTGCACAAGCCATCCCCGCAACCAGCGGAATCCACCCTGCGCATTCAATCGGAATGTTCGCCGGTCGAATCAGCACGCTGAACAGCAACCCCATTCCCGACGCGCACGCCCAATTCCGCCCCCGCCGCCCACGACCTGCCAACTGCGTGTCCGCGATAAAAACGCTTCCGTGCCATCCGCCCGAACGGGCCGATTCCAGCGCCAGATCGTTGGTGGATTGTGCTGTTTCGTAAAAATGGATACGCTGGCCACAGTGTCCAGGAAGAAAAGTGGCCGCAAAGCCGTTCGCGTCATCAGATGATGAAAAGAGGGGCGTGTGCATTTCCTGCTTTCTGTTTAAAGGAACCCATCGCCTGGCTATAATTAGGTTACAGGCCATTGTTGGCTTATAGGAGAATTGCATGCCTAGTCCGGAAGAGATTATCACAGATCTCAATTTAAGTGAAGAACAGGCTGCCGTACGCGAAACGACACGCCAGTTTGCTTGCCTTGAATTGCAGCCGCTCGCGGCCGAGATCGATCAAACCCAACGCATCCCTGAACACGTCTGGAAGCGACTCTCCGAGTTGCAATTGCTCGGAGCGGCCATTCCGCAGGACTACGGCGGCCTCGGATTGAGCACCCTCTGCTCCATCACCGTCGTTGAAGAACTCGCGCGCGTCTGTGCCAGCACCGCGCTCGCAGTCGGCGCTCACACCGGCCTGTGCGCGTCGCCCATTGTTCGTTTTGGCAACGAAAATCAAAAACAAATGTTCCTGCCACCTCTTGCGCTGAGCGGCACCATCGGTGCGTTCGGACTCACGGAGTCCGGAGCCGGCAGCGACGCCGGCAACGCCAAGACGCTCGCCATTCAAAAAGCCGACAAATTCGTCGTCAACGGATCAAAGATTTTTATCACCAACGCACCCATCGCCGGGACGTTCGTCGTCGCCGTCTCCACGTCACCCAAGGCCGGCGCACAAGGCATCACAGCACTGATCATTGAAGCTGGCACACCCGGATTTACGGTCGTTCCCGGAAGTGAAAAACTGGGTATGCGCGGTTCGTCATGGGGCGAATTGTTTTTTCAGGACGCGGAGGTTCCGCTGGCGAATATGCTCGGAGTCCAGGACAAAGGCTTCGGCATTTTCATGGAAACGCTCGTTGGAGGCCGAGTCGGCATCGGCGCGCTCGCGCTGGGTCTCGCCACCGCCGCGATGCTCGATTCCGTGAAATACGCCTGTGAGCGTCGCCAGTTTGCAAAGCCGATCGGAGCGTTTCAATCCGTCGGAAACATGATTGCCGACATGGCCGTCGGCGTCGAAGCCGCGCGCAACCTTGTCTACCGGGCCGCCCAACTCCGCGACGCCGGTCTTCCGCACGTTCGTGAATGCAGCATTGCGAAACTGTACGCATCCGAAGTCTGCATGAAAACCTGCACCGATGCGATCCAAATTCACGGCGGATACGGCTACACAAAAGAATTCCCGGTCGAACGCTTTTTCCGCGACGCAAGATTGTTGGAAATAGGTGAAGGAACGTCACAGATTCAGCGCATGATCATCGCCCGCGACGTGCTGGGAAAATTGTAGTTCCCTGCTGCTCACGCCGCCTTCGGTTACTTCCCAAGAAGCTGTCGGACCTGCTGAAGTTGCTGCCGCACGCTCTCTTCACGCTTCATCAAATCATTGATCTTCTTCAATGCCGAAAGCACCGTCGAGTGATCGCGATTGCCAAAGAATCGCCCGATTTCAACGACCGTATGAGCCGTCAGATGCTTGGCGATATGCATTCCAATGTGCCGCGCGCGAACAATGCTCGCATCGCGTTTGTGAGACAGAATTAAATCCGGTTTGATCTCCAACACTTTCGCGGTCGCGCCGAGAATATCCTTCAACGTCAACGGTCCGCTATGTAAATACCCAAGATCACGCAATATATCCAACGCCAGTGCCGCTGACGTTTCAATGCCGGTCGCCCGTGCAACAGCAAACATCTTGCACAGCGCACCGTCGAGGCCGCTGACGCTCTTTTCAATATGCGTGGCCAGAATGCGCGGAGATTCCGCATCCAGCGTCCAGTTTCGGCGTTCGGCAAGCGATTGAACCAGCGAAACCCGCAGTTCGAATTCCGGAGCGTCCAGTTTAATCACCAGTCCCGAGCCTAAAAAATCGGCCAGCCGAGGATCGAGCCGCGCCATTTCGTTGGGAGAAACATTGGCGCTGATGACAATCTGCTTCCGTTCCCGACGCAGCGAATCGAGCGTGTGAAAGAGCTCTTCCTGCGTTTTATTTTTTCCAACGATGAACTGAAAATCATCGATCAACAGAGCGTCGCACGACCGGAATTGCGCGCGGAAAGTATCCAGCTTTCGATTCTGCACACCGGCAATGTAGCCGTTGACAAACGTCTCGCATGGAATGTACACGACCTTCGCGTCCGGTTTTCGATCCAAAATCCCCTGGCCAATTCCATGAAGGAGATGCGTTTTTCCAAGTCCATTCCCGCCCCAAAGACTCAGTATCCGATAAACTTTCCCCGGTGTTTCGACAACCGTCTGGGCCGTCGCATACGCAATGCGGTTGCTCGCGCCTACGCGGAAATTTTCCAATCGGAATTCGTCGTTCCATCGGCAGTCCGGCATGTGGAAACTACCGACACCGTTCTTGAGAACTGAATGCGAACTGCTCGCTCCAGATTTCGACGGCTGCATTTTGGCAACGCTCGATTTG
>JANXLS010000823.1 GCA_025355035.1 Planctomycetota bacterium
GCTGGTGCGCAATCGCTCGCGAAATTCTTGACCGAGCAACTGGGGCCGGAATGGAGGAACCAGGGGCAGAACGCGACGAACGCAGCGCGTGAGTTCCGACGGGCCTGCCGCTGGCTGAAGGGCATCGACCGCCATAACTGAGTCGAGCGCGAATTCGCGCTCCAAATTGATTGAGAGCCGGGGTGCATGTGCGCCCCGGCTTCGCCCATCATTTTAGCTATTGGCCAGAAACTGGGCGCAGATTCGCGAGGCGTAAAACATACGACACCCAAAGCAAGTGTTGTTGTTCGGATTTGTATGCGTGGGATGAAGTGTCGGCTACCCTAACATTGTCAGTTTTCCCAAATCATGCCTACGAAACGGCACAAGCCCGTTTTGATTTTGATGTGGTGTTGACTTAACAACGCACGTCGAACCGTATCGCTTTTACAATTTGTCAACGTTGTGCTTTGCGCGGTTTTTACGTGAATTCGTGGCATTTGCTAAGCCTGGCGTAAGGACGCGAAGAGGCAAAGAATGAATTGGTCGGTCGCACCGTACCACTAAAGAAGCACACAAATACGATGCTCCGCGACCTCCGTGTTGGCCAACCGGTCGCTTGCACGGGACGCCTCAAGAGGCTTGCAGGAATGGTTACGGTGTCAGAAGAATCGAGGATGCGGATGGGGCGTTGTCCAAGACATGACACGTAAGCGGAGACACATCCTGATCGTAGTAGAATGCCTCGAATTACTCAACGATGGCCTCGACGGCCTGGCTGGGCTGGGCTGATTCGGGGTCAAATACCCATGTTTGGCGGCGCTTTCGTCGGCAAATCAATCTACCGTTAATTGTCGAACAGGAACCGAAGCATCGCTTGCCGATAGTGATCAGGGTAAATCGTGTGCGCAGACAAACCGGGAATTTTGATAAATTCCGCATGGACTCCATGAATACCGCGTTCACGACAATAGTTCTGAAAATGAAACGCGTTTTCCTTGCGCATACAGCGGTCTTCATCCCGGTTGAAAATCAGCATCTGCACATCTTTATTCACGACGTTTTCCCAAGGGCTGATTCTATTGAACGCCTCCTGGTGGACGGACTGCCCCAACTTTGCCTTTCTGGCCTCGGAGGACATTGCGTTGATCGGGACCACATTGCTGACGAACTCGATGCCCCATTTGAGAATGCCTTCTATGCCGGTAGAAAGATCAAAAATTGAAAGCGCATTCTCAACCGCGTCACAGATGTCAGGTGTCGAGGTGGCGAGGAAGGCGCGCTTGCATCGGGTGTCCTTCATGGCCGTTACCGCGGCGCACATCCCGCCCCAGCTTACTCCCGCGATGCCGTAGCGATCCAACGAAAGGCGGTCGGCGATCGTTGTCACGGTTCGCATGGTGTTTGCAATGCACGTGCAAGCATCGCCAAACGTACTCATCGGGCTGATCCACGGTTTGCCGCAGGTTGCAAAACAATCGACTCGGATAAGCTCCGTCCGGCTCTGAATGTCCCAGTTAATTTCCCAGTGGTCTTCCATGCCCCCGCCAAGCCCGTGCAGAAAGAACACGGCTTGAAGCGGCCCGCGTGCGTTATCAAACGCAGGAAGCCGCTTGTAGCGGATAGGCTGATCGTTGATAAATAACAACGGATAGGTCAAGAGCCGTTCGCCTTTAATGTCGGCGAGCGTCAGTTGTTCAACCGCGTAATTCATGGTGTCTTCCCCGATTGCTCGTCTGCAAGCCCTGAAGCTGAAATCATCACCCAACTCCGTTCGCGTTCTTGTTCCAAAGGTGACTTCGCGTCGCTCATACACTATTTCTTGGACAATCGCCGCTCGAAAAGTTGTGGTTTATTAAAGCTTGAACGGCTACGGGATCGTCAATCAGATTTCAGACATTTACTTTGCCGAGAATTTAATATCGATTCCAGTTTCAGTGATTTCACAGCTTTGAACTTCCACATTCCACTTGTCGAAAGTAAACTCGCCGGCAAGCCTCAAGCTACGGAGGTCGACACTAATCTTATTGGGCAATGTGACAATGAACGCGCCGTCCTTCTGAGTAATATCCATACCGAACTGGCGCGCTACGGTAGTCTTTAAATCCTGCGAATCTAAATGTAACGAAGAGGCCATTGGGTAATTACTCCTTTGAACAGAAGTGAACGGTTAGCGCTGCGCCATTTTTTCCGGGCACGGCAACACTGGTTATGGCCAACGGGTGTAATTGTAGCAACTTGTCGAGATTGACATCGATTTCTGACCAAGAGACGAAATGTACCGCTTCCTTTATTTCCTTCGGAGCAAAACCCATAAAGGCCAACTTCAATCCTCTGGCGAGCAGATTTTGGTTTTTCAATGTAAGCCGGACGTGCGTTTCGTCAGTGCGTTTGAGCGCGGTTACAGTAAAGCTCACATTCGCCAACCCGAATAATTCACCTTCTACACGCACAGTGCCTTCCGGTACTGCCCGGATACGCAGGCTATAGCCAGGCCCGCTAGTTGTTGTGTCGAAATTAAATAGCTGAACGCACGATGTCATGGTTTGCTGTCCTTTGTCCGTACCGCTCAGGTCACGATTTGAGGCAAGACGGTCCGTGAACCGCAATGGCGCAAACACTCTTCGCCATTGCCCGCATTTTGAAGATTCGTGTCGGACTTAATCCGGGGAGATTTCGGTGACGTTGGTGTTCTCCAGTAGCCAGCGTTCTTGAAAAAACCGACTGTCCATGTTCGTGCGCCTGCTCACAGGCCCAACCGAAATGATCTTCCGTGTGGGTCGAGTTCGCTCCCAGATTGTCGTCGTATCCGCCCAAAAGCTCAAGACGCACGGATTCTTCGGCGAAGGTTTCAGGCATTCAAATGTGCAGAACGGTCAGTGGCCAATCTCTGGTTGATTGTTTTGAAAGGAGTTTTTTGCAATTTTCCCCACCGCCTGTGTGGAAACCCAATCCACGGCACCAGAAGCGACACCACCTACGAACGGAATCAGTTTCACTACGTTGATCAGCCCTTTTTCACCGGCTTTTGTGATCAGCCGGAAGCCGATCATCTGATTGATCTTGATGAAAACCGCACCCGGAACCCGCTCAAGCGCCGCCATGGCTCCTCTTTCTGCGGCGGCAATTCCGAATCCTTTCAGAACTTCAGTCACACTATCTCCCAAGAGACAAAGCGTGGCCATGGTGCGAACGCGGTCTTCCGTCAAGTCGTGTCCGTACAACTTGGCAATTGCACCTGCAAGCCGCGCTTGAATAATCCACGCTGCCAAGAGAGCACTTGGAATTGAGATCGGGAGAGTCACAACTCCTCCCAGACCCGTGACAAAACCTGTTCCAAAAGCATAGCCGCTCTGCCAATTGATCAGCCCATCAACACATTCGTCGGGATTCTTGTACGCTTTTGAATTGCGGTATTCTTCCGCCAACTGCGTTGCACTGCTCAGCACGTGGCTACCGTTAATACCAAAGTCGCCAATCGATTTGATCAGTTGAAATGCCAGATTCTCTTCTTTTTCTCCCCCAGCCTTACCGCTCTCGTTTGTCATTTGTTTCTCCTTGGAATAC
>JANXLS010000833.1 GCA_025355035.1 Planctomycetota bacterium
CCAGCCCTGTGAGTGTGGGCGTAATCAGGCTGACTACATTGTCGCCGGTTTTCAGCGCTCCCGCAGGAACCGTGAATGCAAGCTGCAGCATCCTGCCGCCGCCGTCCCAGCTTGCCTCGCCCACCACCAGCCCATTGATCAGCATCTGCATACTGTGGTCTGGACTCACGCTGTCATTCGAAGTCAGACTCCAGACAGTGACAACCATAGTGGCGGGAGCGTTAACAACGTCGGGCAGAGTAACGGTAAAATTCTGTGTACTGCCTTGCGTTAAATATTGGCTGGAAAACCACGGCTCAAACACAAAGGGCCTGAAGCTGTTATTGTAATCAAAGTATACATCATGGAACGGCGTCATAATGTTATTCGGCGACGAGACATTGGCCGGCATGTAACTTGAAAACAGACCAGTCGCCGCGGACACTCTTCCAACCGCTGTCGGATTGCTGGTGGTGCGCAGGAAGATCGCGTCCTTGTCCGTGTAGTCATCTTGGTATCCAGGCGCGTACACGAGAAGTCCATTGGGCACCTTGGCCAGCGAGGTGATATTCCGCCCTTCGCGTTGGATTGCAACCTGATTGAGATTATAGCCTGCCGGCATGGCAGCCTGCGGAATCAAAAGCACACCCGCGTCCTTGTAGCAAACTTTTGCGGCGGAATAACGAGCGGAAAGGCCGATTTGGCTCGAAGAGAACCAACGGATGCCAAGGTGAACCTGCGGGCCGTCGTATTTGTTTGAGTGGCCGCGTTCGAAGTCAGGGCCTGCAGAGATTTCACGGACCGCGATGGAGCGATTATCCGCTTCACAGGCCGGAATAGCATGTTTAGTTCTCCTCTTCGCAAACAGCGACTCCGCGCGTTGCGCTGTTTGTGCGCCCATAGCCATGTCGATGCTACAAACTGCAGCTTCAACTGTCGCCTCCGTTACGTCAGAATGATCTGACATCGAATCCACTTCAACCGGGTCCGTCGGCTTCTCATACATTTCGCGCGCACCTGACAAGTCCACGCTCGCAAGCTGGTACTCATACATGCCGGCGGGTGCCCAATCGAAGTATGAATATATCTTTTCGTCGGGATTGGTTATGCGGCCACAAATCAGGGCGGGATTCACTTTCACCCAATCCGGGCTCTCAAGCGCACGGCGATAGATGTTGAAGCCGGCGTTCTGGTATTCGGATACTGCCGTCCAGGAGACAACCGCGCCGAGTGCGTCCGCGCGCGCGGTAAAATCGGCAACTTTGACAGGAGAGACGTTGCCGTTCAACGCGATGACCACCTGCTTGGATGTCGTCGAGCCCGAACCGTTGTTCACATAGCGGACTGTTGCCGGAAAATTGCCCGGGATCAGGGTCAAGGTCGTGAAACCCGTCGCGCTCCAGGTTGGACCCTGCGCCACGACAATGGCGACGTTGGGCACTGCGCTGTTGTTGAAACCGGTCAGATCGACGACAAGCTGGCCGCCGCCCATGTTCAGCGTATTTGCGCCCGTGCCGGTGACCTGGAGCATATCGTTTGCGGAGTTCGTGATGCGGACCTGCAATTTTCCGCCCGCGCTGAAATCGGCGGAGACGGCCGTGAAGGTTCCGGTCGCGCCGCCAGGTGTTCCCGGCGCAAGCGCGGCGCCACTGTTCACCGTGACGCCGCTGGAGGAGAGCGTCGCCGTTCCGGCGAGCATTCCGGCGGAGACCGACGTCACGCCGGAAAAAGAATTCGTGTTTGTCATCACGACAGTTCCGACGCCTGTTTTTGTGATTGCGCCGGAGCCGGAGATCGCGCCTGTAACATTTACCATGCCGCCGCTGACAGCCGTCATAACCAGGTCTTTATTCAGCGTGATGGCCCCAGTGAATGAGGAGATGTTGGCGGAGTTTCCACCCACGGTCATTGTTCCGGTGTTTCCCGCTTGGACCGCGATAGGACGACCAACTGAAAAAGCCCCCTGGGTCAAAAGCGCTGCGTCAAGTGAGCCGGACGTGTTTCCGAGCAAGACGCTTGAGGCAGCATTTCCCAACGC
>JANXLS010000839.1 GCA_025355035.1 Planctomycetota bacterium
GAAAATTAAAAACGCTCAACCGGACAGTAGTGATTCTCATTATCAACTAACGATTGTTTTATAAAAGGGGCCAACTCCCGGCAAATACTATGCAAACAGTTCTAACTCATCTCCTTAATGGCATCCCGTTTTGGCGTCCACGTTTGTGCGGTTGAAAAAGTCGCTTTGTACTCGTTTCTTTTCGACATAAAAGCAAAATTTCCACATGATATTTCGGTATTCGTTAGTTTTATTATCATTCGGTCTTCTCCGTTTTTTCCTTCAGGCAGAGCTTTTTGTGTAACAATCCTTTTGGTTTGCGACCGCAATGAACTGCGCGCTCGATTACAAGTACACCTCCAGGAAAAACGCGGACAGACCCCGCCAATTTTTACTTACTCATTTTGCCGGGGAGGAAGTCGAGAAGAGGCGCCGTGGTGTGTCTTGGTCGAATAAGACTCCGTCTCCCCTTCCCGCTTCCCGAACCGGACGGGCTGGTTTCCAGCATCCGGCTCTCCATCAGAGTTACACTTCGCACGGCTTTCGGCGGCCCTTCATACTCAGCGACTTCCGGGCGATGTTCATCCCGTTTACTACCAACTCCTTCGTCGCTTTGATTCGCGCTTTCAGGTCTTTCGAGCCGCTTTGCTTGGCACCGGTCCGCTTGCGCGGCTTGGCGTGTTCGCGCAGCGTCCGGCGAAAGACCTTGTACCGCGTGTATTGGTCCAGTTCCCAGCGCAACCTCACACTGGTTCCAAGACTGTAGTAGTTCCAATACCCGCGGATCACGCGATTGACCGCTTCCACCACCCTCTCCGCCGTCTTCAGCGTCTGGTCGGCAGTGGTTAACTTGCAGATCGTTTCCCGATACTTGCTCGCGCTTTTATTCGATGGACGCAAGCCCAGATACGGCTTGCCTCCAAAACAATACAGCGTCTCGAACGTGTAGCCCAGAAAGTTGAACGGCGTCTTTCTCACCTGGCACTCCAGCGTCTTCTCGGCGTTCAGCGTCAGTCCCAGTTTCACGATCACTAATAAAGCTCTGAATAATTAAAATCTTCAGCTTTGGCCGAGCCAGGTGCAAAAGCCTTCACTGCGCAACCATTGCTCGCAGGTTGAAG
>JANXLS010000850.1 GCA_025355035.1 Planctomycetota bacterium
ACAAAGATGCGCCGCGCCGGGCAAGCGGGACGAGGAAGACGAGCGAAACGTATTTGGAGACTACGTTAAGCGAGTCTGACGAAGTACCGCGCAGCCCGCCGCAAGCAGATTTGTCTTCAGACATTTGAAAACCGCTCTAGCTACGTCTGGCCTACCGATTTACGATGTTCTTTCCCTTGCGGAAAATCGTGACGGTCGATTGTCCATCAAACGTCGGTGTCCGCAGGTTGGGGCCGCCAATGGTCAGCGTAATTGGAACGGTCATCGGATCGCCAGCCACCAAAATATCAACACCGAACAAATCTTTGGACGCAGCCAAACCGTGCGTTGTGATCAGCACGGTTCCCTTCTTGTTGTCAATGATCAGTGTCTTCAAGCCCTTCGTTGGATCGTCGTTTGAGAAAACAAGTTGGTCGCCGTTCACTGCAAAGCTGCTTGCCGGGAACATGCCCAGGCAAAGCCGGTTGATGAAGACGCTGACTGAATCGCCTGTCGCCGGGACGATCGGTGCGGCGCCGGGCTGACGCATCAATCCGTTCATTTGCAGGAAAAGTCGATCTTCCTTGACGGTGTTGTTGGCATCGACGACGACCTGCGCCTCCGTGCCAGAAACTTTCTTGATCAGGAATATTCCGGCGGGCGCGATGTTGTCGTTGAGTCGGGCGGTGCCCTGGCCAACGGAACCCGTGCGCTTGTAAACGAACTTGATCACATCCGTTTTGTCAAACGTGTTGTTGGCCGAAGTGCTCAAATTGGCGGTCGTGGTCAAACCGATGCGGATGTTGATTGGAATGACAGGGCCGCGAAAAATAGGATCGTCCTGGCCTTCGAACGAATTGAAATTTGCGCCGATCGTTTTGAGCATGTTGATGTTTTTGAAGCGCGCCGTCAGGATGCCAGTCGTCGGATTCAGTTTAATCGTATAAAGAACATCTTTGACTCCCGATCCGACCTTGTCACCCAACACCAAGTGCTTCACAGGAACACTGATCGTACCCTTCGAATCAAACGTTGAGATGATCTTCGTCGTACTTTTCGGCTGAGCGTCGGGTGGAAGTTTGAAGCCTCCAAAATTCATCGAGATCGGCAGGTCTTTCAAGTCGGATGCGGAACGAATCCCAGCGGCGTTGAGGTCTGATTTATCCAGGATCATGGTCAGCGACAACGAATCAAAGAGGTTGTCGTTACCGTAGTTCAACTGCATGCTGCCGGAGGTGGCGATAGCCTGCGACGAAATCGTCCCAGGAAGTACATTGAGCGTGAAGTTCCCGGTCACCTGCGATCCGATACCGTCGTTCAATAGTATGGTAATATTCGCAGGCGTACCCACGGGCGTGGGCAACAGCGGCTTGCCGTAAATCAATGCATTCTTTGCATCAAACGCGAGCCCTTGCGGCAAGAAGCGTTTATTGCCGGGAGCGATAACCGTGAATGTGTAAGGAGGCGTCCCCCCGTTAGCGCAAAGCGAATAGAAATAAACATCGCCGGCGACAGCAGTCGGAAGCGCAATCGTCTGTGCCGAAGTCCCGTTTGCGACTTGCGCACCGGTTTCAAAATGGAGCGGCTGTTCGGAAAAATGCTGTGTCACGCCGGTGATGTTGAATTGGCCCGTAATGGGCGGTTGCGGAACGCCGACGCTGGGGTCCGCGACATTCACCATGAACGTGTTTCCGCCTGCGCTCGCGACATTGCCCTGAACTTTTCCGGAAGCTGTCGACGTCAACACGCCTCCGGTCGTTGAAAATTGACCGAACGTAAAAGTGTGCGGACGGAAGCCGAAACGAACGAGAATCTGACGCGTGAAATTCGTGCCGAGCACCACTGCACCCAAATCCGATGCGGTGACGAATTCAGTGGGCAGCCGGGTGCAATTGGTCGCAAGAGCTCTTGACGATACGTCGGTTGTGTTGGCTGACGCACTGGGCGAAACCGACGTGATGAGCCCATAGGTGAATCCGATTGAGGCCATCAGGAGCGCCCACTTTGCGGCACCCATCCGCCGGGTTGCGAAAGTATACTTCATGCGTGCTCGGTTCCTTTTCAGCGTCGCGCAGAACGCGGCTTTGATCAAACGTCCTCGAAGTGCAGCGGTATCCCTTCAACTATCGTCATTCTTCGTCCGATAATTGAGCCTTAAATCCATTCGAATCGAAAACTCGGCACCCTCTCGTCTGCACTTTGTGTGAGTATGACTCCGGAAAGGTTTCAAGCCTTTCGAGAAAAACCGTTAATAATTGATGATCTGCTTGCACCGATGCATACGTTAACTACTTATTGCGCTTCCGGCAGCTGGGCCGGTTCAGGCGGTTGCGTGCTGGGGGAAAGTGTGATGTCC
>JANXLS010000857.1 GCA_025355035.1 Planctomycetota bacterium
GTCGAAAAGCGTTTGGAAGACACCGCGAAGATTCTGACCGAGTCGGCGATTTCGATGCGCGAGTTGCAGCATGGTTTGGACGGATTGGTTCAAGAATTAAGGCTGGCGCGCGAGAACAAAGACACGCGCAGCGGCGGCTGGTTTCCGTGGCGATCGTCGACCCCCCGCATGAAGGACGGAGTTGTCAATTGAGTCGGAAGTGCAGAGTTTTGGAGAGCACGTTACCGAATTCTTCGGACTGGCAAATGGAATCGGCGCTCCAAAGAGCCATTGCAAACAACAGTCCGAACACTGCGTATTTGGCCACGGTTTTCTCCTGTTGCGATGTTCCTGTTGCTACTTGCTGATCAATAAATATGGGCAACACAGCGGGTCGCCGATGACGATGTCTGTCCAGCCGACGAAATGCGACGCGGCGTAAAAGCTTTCAGCCATGGTATAGCCCGCCGTAAAGCGATCAAGCGCGATCGTGGGTGACGAGATCGCTTGGAGCAGAGGTTCGTCGGTGTAACCTTTGCAGCAAGTCAGTCCGTGAGCGATCAGGTCCGCGATCATGGTTTGTCCGCCCTGCGTCGGTAGAAATGTGCGGCCACTCGTTGAGACCGCGGTATCGCCGATTGATCCCGGGGCGAATTTCAGCGACTGGTACGCCTTGTTGGTGAACTTTGCGTCATTGCTGCCCCATGAAAAATACCCGAGCAAGCCGGCGTGTGCACCCATGAATTTTGGCGACTTATCCAAGATGACCGGAATTTTCTTCGCGATCAAAATGTCGTACGCGTGCTCCATGTCTGCGTTAAAATCCGCGTAATCTGATTCCGCGGTGATCGGCGTCACTGTAATCGGCGCGGGTTGCGCCGATTTGTCCCCGACGCCAAAAGCGGGTTGGACGTCAAGCAGCACTTTTCCTTTCGACAACTTTGTTTCCGCAACCAGCGCGCGAGCGACGAGGGACTTCGCATCGGTGACCGTGTAGCCATCCAACCGCGTGACCAGATAGCCCCCGAACTTTGCGTGGGAGAATGGTTCTGTCGCGTTCCAATAGCGGTTCAACCAACAAAAGCCGGTCGCACCGGAGCCCGTGATCGCGATCTTTTTTGCGTCTGAAATAGTGCTATAATCCATCGCCGCCAAGTAACTGTCCACCGAAGCATTTAACGGCGCATTCGCAGGTGTGCTGTCACCGCGACTGCCGGTCGTTCCGCCATTCACGCGGATCGGGATGCCTTTGGTCAGAACGATGAAATTAATCGTGGCGCTGCTCGCCAGTAGGTTGCGAATCGGCGTTTCAATCAATTTCGTGTAATCCGCGAACGAAAGCGTTTCATTATCTGATGTCAATGCGGAATCCACGCATTGAATCGCTAATACATGAGTGACCTGGCGATTCTGCACGTAATCGTCAGCGATGGATTTGGACGTCGGACTATTGACATTGTAAACCACGAGGACTTCAGCGGGCGTTCGCGCCAGTACCCGTTCGGCCGCGTGGCCCAGCGAAAGTAAACAGGCGAACACGAAGACGGTTGAAAAGCGCTTCATCATCAGTACAAATTCCGCTTAGAAAAAGACATCCACCCATCGGCTCGACAGTATCTCACACGGGATACAGAGGACAAGAGTTTTCTGTCGGCAAATAAATAATGGGAGAAAGGCTCCGAGTCGGCGCGATTGAGTGAAACGCTCGAGCATCCATCCAACTTCTTCGATGCTATTTTTTCGCCGCAAGTGTAAGCATGTGTTGAGTCGAGTGAGACATCGCTTCTGTGAAGCCTCCATATCAGCTTAAACCACCAGGAGTTCATTATGTTGCGACGTTTTTTAGTTTTGCCCCTGTATCTCTGCTTCCTCATCTGCACACTTCGGGCGGGAGAGTCTTCCATCCGGGGAACCACTGATAAACCGGTCGCGATTTACAAGATCAACGAAAAAATGGAATTCACTCTCCGCGTCCTGGATGGCGTGAAAAGTGTCGCAGGCAAGACGTTGAAATGGACGCGCACCGGCGATGATGGCCATACCGAAAAAGGGGAAGGCGTCACCACCGACGTCGGCTTGAAGATCATCACTTCCCTCAATAAGCCTGGCTTCGTACGCATTGAAGCCAAGGCGTTCGGCGAGGACGGTAAGAGTCTGGAAGGCTTCGTCGGCGGTTGGGGCGCCAATAAGTCCGGCAAAATATTCTTCGACGGCGGTGCTTGCATGGAACCTGAAAAGCTGCAGCCCGTCCAGGAACCTGCGGACTTCGACGAGTTCTGGAAAACCACCAAGGCGAAACTGGCCGAGGTTCCCATCAAGGCTGAACTGAAAAAAGTGGCGACCCAAAATACGAAAGTCAAGTTGTACGCGGTCCGCCTGGATTGCGCGGGGCCTATGCCGGTAACCGGTTATCTTAGCATACCCGTAAACGCGAAAGAAAAGTCGTTGCCCGCCATCGTCAGTTTCCACGGATACGGCGTTGGCAAGCACACTCCGCCCGGCTGGCTCAATGAATCCGCCATCGCCTTCGACGTCAACGCGCATGGCATGGAACTGGGCCGCGATGACGCCTTTTACGCACAATTACAGAAAGACCTGGCAAACTACTGCTTCAAGAACGATGAAAACGTCGACCGCCAAAAGACCTATTACTTTGGCATGGCGATGCGTGTGATGCGAGCGTTGCAGTACGTCAAATCACGCCCGGAATGGAACGGGAAGGAGCTTCAAAGCAACGGCGGAAGTCAGGGCGGTTTGCAGGGACTTTGGGGCGCGGGCCTTGACCCCGATGTGACCTCCTGCGACATCTGGTCGCCTTGGTCCTGCGATTTCGGCGGCATCAGCCTGGGCCGTCAGCGCGGTTGGCGCCCCGATTACAAAGACGCCCTGAACTATTACGACCCCGTCTTCCACGCCAAGCGCATCAAAGCGAAGACGCATCTTGTCGCTAACTTCGGAGACTACACGTGCGCGCCGTCCGGCGTCTGGCTCGTCTACAACAACATTCCGCTGGAAAATAAATCGATGGAAGTAAAGCAAGGTTGCACGCACGGCTACGAAATGAAGCACTGCGCCCGCTTCCTCGTCACGCCCAAGGAAATCAAAGAAATCGTCGAAAAGAAATAGCCGCTGAAGCGCCTCGCATAGTGTTCTGCCCCGCGCATATCCCATTTTATGCGCCCGGCATTTTGACATGATCGCACCCCGTGAGAGGTTGTGAATAAATCGATTCGATATCAACGTCGCAAATTTCACCGATGCGAAAGCATTTATGAAAACGACTTTGATTTATTCACATTCTCCAGGAGGTGGAGATAATATTGGAATGGGGGGTCTGTAATGAGAGGGTTTGTGCTACAAAGTAAGTAGCGGCTTTGGGGACAAACATGAACGGGTTGACTGCTCGAATTTTGATCGTTACCATTTTGTGCAGCGCGGTGATGTCGCGTGCGTTCGCGGGGCAAGCGGAGTTGCCCGGGGCGACGGGGACCACTGATGGCGGGCCGACGGTTCACGTGCTTGAATACCCGACGGCGTTGCGCGATTTTCGAACGCGGCAGTTGAGCGCGGATGGGTATTTTACGCCGGACATTGCATTCTCGATCCGGACCTGTCCGAAGTGCAAAAATCCGTATGTCTTCGGTGTCTTTCCGCGATTGACTCGTACGCCGTACGACAGTCTGGCGGCGGTTCATGCGTCGATCGATGAGACGTGGCGCAAGCCGACGCCCAAGTCGATGTATTCGCCCCGCGCGGGGAAGATTGTCCCTCGGGCCTGTCCGTATTGCGGGGAGCCTGAACACAACGCGCGAGCGGACCAATTTTATTTCTTTCACCAACTGGCGGACACCGGCGACGACGTTCACATCGAATATTCGGTCAAAGACGGGAAGTTGGGGGAGCGGGTTTATTACCGATCGCCTCGCGATGGCGCGACGCTGCAGGTAACGCTTGCGGACGAAAAAGAGGAGACGTTTCGCAAATCGTTTGGATGTCATTTTTCGATCCGGGCTTTGTGGAACGAACTGTTTAAAGAACATTGGAACGACGAGACGATTCAATACGTTCAGGCAGCGCCGGGGATGTGGCTGATTTTTCGGCCGGAGAAAGTTTCGGATTCTGCGTTCAAAGCGTTCGGCGACGAGCAATTGGTTGCCGATAAGAAGAACGGTGTGTTCAATCACATCGAGCCTCTGCTGAAAATCGAAACGACGGTCGAAGACAAGAACGCTTCTGAGAACAACGATTCGTATTTGAAATGGGCTCCCGAATTCGCGGAACGATTTACGAAAAGCCGCGCCGAATGTTTTGTGTGCGTGTCGCTCCCCGAGATGCGATCGATGGCGACGGCGGTTGTAGCGTCGCGCAGAGCCGTGTTGAATTTGTCGCCCACGAAGCCCGCGAATCCGGGCACGGGGTTCATCCGGCGTGGGCCGCTGTTCGTGCCAATTTCGCTGGGGCCGCTAGTGAAATTGGCGGCTCAGAACGGATTGTCGCTGTATCAGGCTGGAGCGTACTATTTGGGCGAAGGCTGCTTCGCGCTGGACAATTCTGAGCGGTTGGGGAAGGCGTTGCAGGCTGCCATGCCGGAGTGCGGGTATCGGTTTGACGGCGGTCGGACGATGATTGCCCGGGATAAGAACAATGAAGAGCGGCGCATCGATCTGATCAAGTTATCGAGCAAACTGGACCCGAGCTACAGCGAGTTGTTCGGGCTGTATCGCGATCGGGTGCTGCGTTGGGACGCGCAGAAAAAGCAGTTCGGCAATCCGCCGTTGGACCGGGAGATTTCGCCTGTGGGGCTGCCGGCCTTTGTTGAGCGGCGCATCCGGCCGCCGGAACATTTGGTAAAACACAACGCTCCGGGCGCCCTATTCGAGCCGTTTTTCGACAGCGACGGCAAGCGCTGCGATCTGTGCTACACGTGCGAATGCGTATCGACAGTCGTGTACATCGATCCCGGTAAACCGCAATTCGCGGACATTCCCGACGTCGATGCCGCGCGGCGCATTTACTATGGTGAGAGCGGGGAGTTGCCAACGTACATCGATGCCGTCGACGTGCTGCGTTTTCCGGGGGGACTGCCGGGATTGGTGGAATGCCCGGTGCCGATCGTGTGCGGGTCGGACGTCTCGTCGCTGGCGTCCGAGGCGTCGCGGGCGTCGGCTCTGGCTAAATTTGTGGAACTGCCGGACGTGACGCGGCATGTCCACGTATACGCGCTTTCGACGAATTGCGCGGCGCTGTCGGCGCGAAAGTTGTTACCGAGCGAAGTCGAGTTGTTGCGATCACGCGCGGCTGATTTTGCGACGGTCTCCAGCCCGGATCCCGGACCGGAATTAAATCTGTATTTCGACTTGTCATTGAGTCCGGCAAAGGGCAGAGTGCTACGTCGAAAAAATTAATTGAACAGCAGTTCATGGGGAGCTTTAACAGCCATTTGTCATTTGATATTTGTCATTTCACAGCAGAGAGTACGCGTCTTGGAAAATGACAAATAGCCGGGGCACTTTTTAGCGGGATTAAAATGGATTGGTTGGTCAAGCTGGTTGCGAAACTTCGAAACATTCCGGATTTGATTGTATACGTCGGCTATCCCGGAATGGCAGCGATTATTTTTATTGAGACAGGATTGCTGGTCGGGTTCTTTCTTCCGGGCGATTCGCTGCTGTTCACAGCGGGGATTGCGTGCAATGCCGGGAGCAAATTGCACGGACTGGCTCCGCTGGATTTGCTGACGCTGAATCTTTATCTGATACCGGCGGCGATCCTCGGGGATACGGTCGGGTATTGGATCGGATACAAGGCTGGGGCGACGATGTATCAGCGCGAGAAAACGCTGTTCTTTCGCCGGGATCACTTGTTGAAGACGAAAGAATTTTATGAACAACACGGCGGCTACACGATCATCGTCGCGCGCTTCGTGCCGCTGCTGCGGACGTTCGCACCGGTTGTCGCCGGGATCGCGCAGATGCCATATCGGCGGTTCATCGCGTTCAACGTGTTTGGTGGAATCGGCTGGGTGGCGGGGTTAAGCCTGTTGGGGTATTTTTTCGGTGGGATTCCGTGGATCGGCGACCATCTTGAAGGCACGATCCTGGCGATCATTTTCATCTCGGTCCTGCCCGTGATTATTTCGGTTTTGAAGAGTTGGCGGTCCAGCGGGAAAGCGACGGACTCAGTGCGCAACGGAGCATCGGACGTTCAATGAAGATCTTGATCACAGGGGCGGAAGGATTCGCGGGCTCGCATCTGGTCGATTACTGCATGGAGCAGGGCGACGAGGTTTGGGGGACGTGCAAGTCGGGTGCGCGGACGGTCAACATCGCGCATCAACTGGATCATATTACGCTGCGCATCGGCGATTTGACGATGCCGGATTTTTTGCGAGCGGTGCTGCGTGAGAATAAATTCGACGCGCTGTTTCATCTCGCCGGAATCAGCTATGTGAAGGACGCCGAGCGCGAACCGGCGCTGACGTATGAAGCGAATCTGCTGTCAGGTATTCATCTGCTGGAAGCCGTCCGAACGCTGAGTCCTCAGACGCGCGTGGTGCTCGTGAGTTCAGCGGAAGTGTACGGTCCCGTTGCGCCGGAGCGACTGCCTGTAACGGAGGATTATCCATTCGCCCCCCCAGTGAGTATCTTCGCGGCGGGGAAGGCGGCGCTGGAATTGGCGGCGCATCCGTTGATCAAAATTTATGGACTGCATGTGGTGCTGGCGCGTCCGTTCAATCACACGGGACCCAGGCAACGCGCGGACTTCGTGTGCTCGACGTTTGCGGAGCAGATCGTGAAAGTCGAGAACGGTGCCGCTCCGATTCTGCATGTGGGCGATCTGCCGCCGCGTCGTGATTTTTCGGACGTGCGCGACATAGTCCGCGGGTATCGGATGCTGGCGATGCAGGGCGAAAAAGGCGAGGCGTACAATCTGGCGACGGGCCACAGCGTGACAGTGCAGGAGATTCTGGACACGCTGGTGAACATGTCAAAGGCGAAGGTGGAAATTCGCCAGGACCCGTCGCGTTTGCGCGGGGCCAATCAGGTGATGGACGTGCGTGGAAGCATTGAGAAAGTGAAGGCGGCAACGGGATGGGTACCGGAGATTCCGCTGGAAAAGACGCTGAAAGATCTGCTGAATTGGCACCGAACCCGATTGACGACGAAGGGATGATTGCGCTCTTTTCTTTGCGTCTCAGCGGACCTTGGCGACTTTGCGTGAAAATAGGGGTTTCAACACAAAGACACGAAGGACATCAAAAATGAGTGGTTAAAGCATCCCGCGATCGAAGTTGGCAGCGTGGCCTCCGGGGACGTTTTTTCCGGCCCGGATCAGCCGCCAAGCTTTGAGGGCTTCGGCAGGCTCGTAGTTGCGGTAAACGAAATCCGCGCGGAGGGATAAAGCTCCGGCTTCGCGCAATTCGTGGATGCGCGGAGCGACGCAGAACGCGCCTTTGTTGAGCACAATAGTGCGGCAATGGTAGTCGATGGCTGTGACTTTTTCGCCATAGCTGGAGATCATCTCCATGCTCTCGAACTTGCAGTTGGCTTTTCCCGGACAACCGCCGATGAGGTTCGCGTAGGCGCAGGATTCGGCCATGAACATCGGCGTGTCCTGATGCACGATAGCGACGGCTTTTGAGCCGAATTCAGCGAAAAGAGAGCGCATGTTGTCGAGGCCATCTTCGGGCGAAAGTGCGAAGCGTTGAGCGCCCATCGCCAGCGCTTGCAGCGCAGCGGTGCGATTGACGACGTAGACGGACCAGTCGGTGGCGAGGTCGATGGCGAACGAATCGGAGGTCGCGGTGCCGTCGAGGAGATTTTTGGCGTCGAGGTACGCCCAAGCTGAGACATTCCCGGCCTCCCACTTCGTGTGCCCGGCGGCTCGAAGCCGCGCGAGCTTTAGCTGGATACCGTTCTCCTCCCACTTGCGGGTGACGGGAGGCAGCGCGAGCCGGATGCGGGCGCGGCCGATGCGCTGGGCGAGGGCATCGAGTTTTTGATCGAGGATGACAGCGTGATCGCGGGCGATATCGATGAGAACTTCCTCAACGCCGTCAAAATCGGAGTCGTTGAAGGCGTCAAGAAAACCAATGCGATCGACTTTGATCGACCACGCGACGGCGTCGCTTTTCGTGCGGACGACGGTGCGATTCTCGCTGGGCAGGACGTCGGCTCGAACGCCGTCGAGGCGCTGAGCGATGGCTGCGTCAAGTGCCCGCTCGAAGTCGT
This sequence comes from Planctomycetota bacterium, assembly GCA_025355035.1. Lineage (GTDB taxonomy): Bacteria > Planctomycetota > SZUA-567 > H5-PLA8 > H5-PLA8 > JANXLS01. The sequence goes on from JANXLS010000857.1 coordinate 8,211, forward strand.
CAGCAATATCGCGGCGCAAGGCGTTGAGTTGGGAGACCGGGACGAACCGGGAGTCAGCATTAACAAAGGTGAACGATCCGAGCGCGAGCTTCGTCTCGCCGAGTTTGTCAAACGCTCCCCGCGCGGCAGAGTCCATTTTAGCGGCGTCTTTGGCAGACTGAAATGGGCCGCGCAGAATGCGCGTGATGACGATCGGCGCTTCATTTTTTCGGCGCGGAGCGATTCGGGCGGTGACGGACAATTCGGCTTCGGAGAGCGACAGCTCGATGTCAGCGACGCGGCGCGTGCGGTGCAGGCCGGCCTTCGGCTTGTCGTGGCGGTAGCGGCGCTTGACGTCCTGGGACGACGAGCAATAAATCGGTGCGCCTTCGGGAATGAAGGGATGCTCTTCGGGAATGGCGACTTCGACCAGCGCGTTTGCCGGCGCTTCGTAGGCACTCTGCGCACCATTCTTTTGGATGACCTGAAGCGTTTCGACAGCGAAGCCAAAGGGCTTTCCGAGGCCGGGGACGTCGATTTGCAGGCCGTCGTGGCGTTCAATGGGACGGGCGGTTGTGAAGCGAAGGAACGCGCGTTCCGAGTTGGGATCGACGATTTTTTCGACGGTGCCGATGGGGGTGCCGCGATGGCCGACGGTGTCACGATCGGCGACTTCCTTATACTTATGCGAAAGCGTGAAGAGGCGCGTCCACGGGCGGCTGAAGACGGTCTGCATGTCGGCTTCGTGCTGCGCGCGTTTCTCCGAAGGGAGTGATTCATCAAGGAGACGGCGGTAGTAATCGGTGGTCGTTGCGACATAAAGCGGGCTCTTTTTGCGGCCTTCGATTTTCACGCACGAAACACCCGCCGCGCGCAACGCGGGGAGGTGGTCGGGAAGCGCGAGGTCCTTCATTGAGAAGGCGAAGCCGTGCGAGGCGCTGCGCTTGGTGGGCGTTCCGTCACGCAAAGTGTCAGGCGCCCCGCTGACCTGAAAATCGTCCCGGCACGAGTAAGCGCATTTGCCCCGGTTGCCGCTGCGGCCGTTGGTTTGAGAGGAGAACAGGCACAGGCCGCTGTAGGAGTAGCAAAGCGCGCCATGAATGAAGACTTCAGTCTCGACGCCGGAGGTCGCGGTGATGTCGGCGACTTCTTCGAGCGTCAATTCACGCGCGAGGACGACGCGCGTGAAGCCCATCGCCTTCAGCGCTTCCGCCCCGGCGCGATTGTGGACGGCTAATTGAGTGCTGGCGTGGAGTTCCAATTCCGGAAAATGTTTGCGGACGATCTGATAAACACCGAGGTCTTGGACGATCAATGCGTCTACGCCGATCTCGCTCATCGCTCCCAACGCGTCCACCAGTTCACCGAGTTCGCGCTGAAGAATCAGGGTATTGACGGTGACGAAAACGCGGCGTTTACGTTCCATGGAATGCGCGAAGGAGGTGATGGCGTCGAGGTCGTCAAGGGTGAAATTCTCGGCTTCAGCGCGCGCAGAAAATTTCTGAAGGCCGAGATAAATCGCGTCAGCTCCATAGTGAAACGCCGCGTAACCGGCATCGAGCCCACCGGCAGGCGAGAGCAATTCGACGGCGTGTTGGGACGCTTGTCCGGACAGCAGTGGGACGCTGAGCGGGGCTTCGATGGTGCCGGAACCGTACTCGCCCTGCGGGCCGTCGGGTTCGGGTGCAGCTTCGGCGGAATCGACGCCAGGCAGCACGGAGGCAAGCGTCATGCCGTTCCACGCGGGCGGGCGCTTGAGGCCGTTGGTGGAGCAGCAGGCGGTTTCCACGGGAGGAGCTGCTAGAAGAATGCTGTCGGTCATGGGTGATCGATGTTTCCCATCTAAAAATATACTTCCGAGGGAATCCCTCAATTGCATCAGCCCACGGACTAATGCATCGCCTTTTTGTTCCCAAACGACTCTATCACCCCGGTCTACTTTGTCACTTCGCGCGATTGGTAGAGCTTGTATTCGACTCCGTCGACGAGCGCGTGCCAGCTTGCGTCGATCACATTTTCACTGACGCCGACGGTCGTCCAGCGGCTCTTGTGATCGCTGGAGACAATCGTCACGAGCACCTTAGCGCCGGTCGCGAGTTTCGAGTCAATCACGCGGACTTTGTAATCGACGAGCGTGACATCCTTCAATTCCGGATAGAATCCATCAAGCGCTTTGCGCAGCGCACCGTCCAAGGCGTTGACCGGACCATTGCCTTCTGCGACCGTGTGTTCGGTTGTGCCGTTGACTTCAATCTTGACCGTGGCTTCGGTGACGCTCTCCTTCTTGTCGTTGACGTCGGTCATCACGCGGAAACCGTGAAGATCAAAAAACGGCGTATGCCCGTTCAGCGTTTTGCGGACGAGCAGTTCAAAGCTCGCTTCAGCGGCTTCGAAGACGTAGCCCTGGTTCTCCAATTCCATGACTTTGTTGAGCACCTTTTTCAAGGAATCCGGATTGTCCTTCAGATTGAACTTGTGGCCCATCGTCGCGACAAGATTGCTCCGTCCGGACAGTTCGCTGATCAAGACGCGGCGGACGTTGCCGACGACTTCGGGCTCGACGTGCTCATACGTGGCAGCGGACCGCGCGACAGCGCTGACGTGGACGCCACCTTTATGAGCGAACGCGCTTCGACCCACGTACGGCTGATTGTCGCGCGGCTGAACGTTGCCTACTTCGTACACGTGGCGGCTGATTTCGGTCAACTTCGCAAGACTTTCGCGGCCCTTCAAACACGGGCGATTCATCTTCAATTGCAGATTCGCGATGACCGGCAGAAGATCCACGTTGCCGCAACGTTCCCCGAAGCCGTTCATCGTTCCCTGCACGTGGGACGCACCCGCTTCGATCGCAGCCAACGCATTCGCAACCGCAACGCCGCTGTCGTTGTGCGGGTGGATACCGATCCGCACGCCCGGGAATTCCTTCACGACCGTGCTGACGATCGCACCCACTTCCGGCGAAAGCGTCCCGCCATTCGTATCACAGAGGATCAGGCACTTCGCACCCGCGCTCGCAGCGGCATGCAACGTCTTGATCGCGTACTCCGGATTGTGTTTGTAGCCATCGAAAAAATGTTCCGCGTCGTAGAGCATCTCGGAGCAATGGGCGCTCAGGTATTTCACACTGCTGGCGATCATGTCGAGGTTGTCCTGCAACGAAACGCGCAGCGCGTCGGTGACGTGAAAGTCCCAACTCTTCCCGAAGATGATCAGGACCGGCGCTTGGCTGGCGACAAGCGCCTGCAGGTTGGGGTCGGCCTCAGGCGCATTCTTGGCGTGGCGCGTCGAACCGAACGCAGCGATGCGCGCGTTCGTCCACTTCTCGGTCTTGGCGGCATCGAAGAAACCCATGTCCTTGGGATTGCTGCCCGGCCATCCGCCCTCAATGTAATCGACAGCCAGATTGTCCAGCGCGTGGGCGATTTCAAGCTTGTCGGCGAGCGAGTAGGCGATGTGCTCGCTCTGCGTTCCGTCGCGCAGGGTGGTATCAAAAATGTCGACGCGCGAGCCTGGACGCTGGTCGGTGTCGCCGGTATTGGATGCATCTTTCATGAAATCAGTTCCTTTTGCGCGCGCGTTCGAGAAGTCCACATGCAGTGGGTTCCCTTCGCTGTGCCGCGACATGGGTTTGTGTGACGAATACGGTTAAGTAGTGCAAGATTGATATGAGGAGATGGAGTGGCGACGTTAAATCACGCCCCTGCCGACGCGAATCGGCAGGGCGGTGAAACCTCTCTTCTCGAAGGGGCGGGCGATATGTTTGTTCATGGAGTCAAGAAAACCCAAGTTGTTCCAATTCATGTTATAGCGAAAGAGGTCCGGAAGCAAGCTTATTCCGCAACGAGTTTCAGAGTACCTCGCAGTTCGTTTTTTCGGCTTGACGGCTTTGCAAAATACTGATGTAATCAGTTAACACACGTACTTGCGGCACCAGTTGAAAACGATCGCACAATGGCACGATTCGGTCGGGGCACTTCGCTTTCATCCGACAAATGGACGACGGCGAAGTCAGGGTCAAACGAAAAGGAAGACAATGGCATCGAATATAGTGTGGGGCTTGGACATCGGAAGTTCGGCGATCAAAGCCGTCAAAATGCAACGTTCCGGGACCGAATGCAACATCGTCGATTTCGACATCATCGACATCCCGGGCGCTGACGATCCGGCGGAACGTCCCGCGCGTCTCAGCGCGGCGATGAAGAGCCTCGTCGATACGCATAAATTCGGCAACGACCCCGTCGTGCTCGCGATCCCGGGATCCGTCTGTCTCCATCGCGAATTCACGCTGCCGCCCAGCCCGGAAGCTCGAGTCCACGAGATGGTTCAGTTCGAAGCCAAACAGCAGATCCCCTTCCCTCTCGATCAGGTCGAATGGGGTTACGAACGCTTCGAATCCGCCGACGACACAAAGGCAATCAACGTCACTCTGATCGCCGTCCGCAAGAGCGACATCCAGGAATTGTTGACGCTCAGCGAAAATTTTAATCTGAAGCTCATCGGCATCGCCGCTGCTCCCGTCGCCCTCTACAATTTCATTCATTACGAATTCAAACCCGACAACGTCACGTTGATCCTGGACGCCGGCGCGCGCGGTACCGACTTCGTGGTCATGAACAAGCGCCAGATTTATTTCCGCAGCATCCAGATCGCCGGACGCGAAATCACGCGCGTGCTCGAGAACAAATTCAAGGTCCCATACGACAAGGCCGAGAGCCTCAAGAAGAACATCGAGAAGTCGCCGCAGATGGACCAAATTCTCACGGTCATCGAACCCACGCTGCGGAATCTCGGCGCCGACGTTCAACGCACGATCGGATTCTACAAAGCCAAATCACGCGGCCAGAAAATCACGCATTGTTACCTTCTGGGTCACGCGTTCCGTTTGCCGCGCATGGCCGAATACCTTCAGGCGCAGGTCCGTGAAGCTCCTTTCGCGATCGTCGAAGGATTGCAGCGCGTCAAGCTGGCGCCGACGATTAATCGCGAAGTCTGGGAAAACGAATTCCCGACGATGGCCGTCGCCATCGGCTTGGGACTTCAAGGCCTCGCTCTCAGCGAAATGAAGCTCAACCTGATCCCACAGGCAACCAAGGGCCAGGTCGAACGCGAACTCTGGAAAATCTGGAGCGCCGTTGCCGCCGTCGTGCTCCTCATCGCGCTCGGAGCCGATTACTATTTCGCGACCAAAGCCGCCGACGAATACGCCAAGATCGGCACCGATTTGAACGGGACCGTCGAAAAAGTCGCTTTGGCAAAAGCCGCCGAAGAAAAGGCGATCAGACCGATCGCTGAGAAGACCGACCTCAATCAGCGCTTCACCAAAATCGCCCACGACCGTGGCAAGGTGGAGCAGATTTACAACGCGATCCTGAACGTAAAAGGTGGCGATGGCCACCCTCTCTTCGGCATCGGGAGCCACATGTATGTCACGAATCTCTATGTGTCGCGCGCGCCGTTGGTCACCGAACACAAGATCGCGCCGAACCGGTTGGCAAAGTTGGGCAATTCAAAAGAATACGGAAACATTTATACCGCAATCAAGCCTGCGGATGCATTCGATCCGATGAAGATCGCACCGGAATTGCGCCCCGAGGCACCGATGCTCGTGATCCTGAGCGGCGAAGTCGAAGTACAGAGCAATAACACGGCGACAGCGCTCGGCACGCTCAACATTCTCGACACCGTGTTGAAAGCGTTGCCGCAAACACAGACGCAGTTTAAAGACCGCCACGTTGAATTGGTATACGACACAACCTTCCCGGTCCAGTATGAGGAGCATGTGTATCAATACACACTCGACGGCGCCTTAAAACAGCCTCTGGCAAGCCCCGAACCGAATGCTCCGCCGCCAGCGCCGGAAGTGATCAATCATTATTCGTACGTGCCGTTCCACTTCATTTTTGCGTGGGAAGATCCTGACGACAAGGACGTCGTCCCGCCAGCAACGCCGGCACCGGAAGTCAAGAAGTAGCACGGCGACCTTAAATTCGAATTCCCCGCGCGCCGTTTCGGTGCGCGGACTCTTTCGCATTCTTTCGCGTGGAGCAGCCTCGATTCATGGAACAGTTAAAGAAAAATTTGTTTTGGATTATCCTCGGCGTCGTCGTGCTGGGTGCCGTGGGTGCCTGGTTCAACTTCCGGCCCGATGTTGAAGAAGAAAAGAAAAAGGCGCTGGCCAAGGCAGCCGACCTGCAAAAGGCTGCGTCGGCTTCGAAGCAGAACGACGGCCTGAAGACTCCCGCGCACGCCAAAGCGGCAGCCGATTTTGTCGCGACGCTTTCTAAGGACAAAAAGGACCTCATCGAGAGCATCCAAAAGTCGCCCGATTTCTCACAGAAAAGTCTGAACACACGCTACGCTGCCGCACCATCAGCTGCCAAAAACATCGAGTTTGATAATTGGATGGAACTGCAGCGCAAGCGCCTCAACGACAAACTTGCGACAGCCAAAATTGTCCCGCCTGCTGACTTCGATGCGCGACTCTTCGCGGGTGTTCACATCGATCCAAGCCTCAGCCAATTGCCGGTCGATCTGAACAGTAAAGGTTCCACGCGTCATCGTGATTATCAATTGCGATTGCTGGCCATTGTTGACGAAATCGTCGAAGCGCTGATCCCGCGCACAGGGACGTTGCCGATCTCGAAATTCGAAACCGATCCGGCCAAACAGGAGTCGACCGAATCTGTTCAAGCGGGTGCGTTGCGCCTGGAAAGCTTCACCTTCCGCGGTCCAAAAGAAACAGCTGACCTTGACAAAAAAGCGTTTGATAAGGCCATGGCCAACACCGGCTGGAAACAGCCCGCATCGTTAACGCAAGGCAAGCCGCAGGAATTCGACGGCCCGGCGCTCCCTGTTTCGATCACCTCTGTGGACGTCGAATTCGTTGGCCACATCAGCAGCGTGCCGCCGATCCTGCGCCGATTGGAAGCCAACGACAAGTATTTTGCTGTGTTGACCAAAGCCGACTGCGAACGCGCCTCCCTCCCCTTCCCCGGCGTTTTGACTGAAGCCAAAAACGCCACGGATTTCACAAAAGCCGCGTTCAATCCCCTGATCAACACCCACTACGGCGAAGCGCCCATGAAGGCCTTCGCCACTTTGGAATTCTACGAATTCGATAAAGCCAAAGCCGATAAAATGGATGCGCCCAGTGCGCTCCCGACGACCGTAAGACCGAAGGCCGGTAAGTAGGTCATCCATTTATCCGCGACTTTTTTAACGCAGCGCTTTCGCCATTCGCGCGACTAAATGGCAAGAAGGAGATTGCATTCATGCTCAAAAACTTTTTGAAACGCTGGGGCCCGGTCCTCATGTTCGTGATCGTTCTCGGGTTGAGCGTCGGACTCGTGTACATGAATTTGACCGATCCCAAAACGGATCCCGACATTATCACAGCCAAAGCAAACCAGGCGGCGGTCGATAAGGCATTGTCCGCCGGCAAGGTCTCGCCTGACTTCATCGCCTCGCCCGAAAACGCGGCCAAGCTGAAGTTCTCTGAAGAATGGAAGCAGAACACCGAACGCATCAAGCGCACTGTGGACGAGCCGATCGGCGTTTTCGTCTCTTACCCGCAACCCTCGCGTCCCAAGTCCGAACCGCCGCCGCCGCCGCCCAGCCAAGACGACATTTTCGCGAAGATGCCAATTGCGTTGGATCAGACAAACCCCAGCTTTTTCAAAGCCATTCCGGAACGCGGGAAGATTTTCGTCCGCTGCGAATTGCCGACGACAGGCTACGAACTGATGGAACCCCTCCGCTTCGAGATCTTCCGCGGTTTGGCCGCGAACAAAATCGACATAACCAAGCCGTGGGGCACCATCGAAATCGGACTCGAAAAATCTCCCGCAAAAGCAGGAGCTGCTGCAGCCGGAACACCCGCCGCAGCCGCAGAAGCCACCGAAAACAGCCGCGTCGGACGCATCAGAGGAACCGTTGGAACAGCACCCGTTCCAGCACCCGGCGACCGATCCAAAAAGCCCGCCGAAAAAGAATACGAACGCCCGGCATCGAAATACGTCTTCGTAGACGCGAAGGACATCGACCAGCAGACAACTTATTTTTATCAGGTCCGACTCGTCGCGAAATTCACCAGCGTCGAAGGCAAAAAAGTTCCCGGCACAAAGCCCGACGGCACCGCAAAGGAAGTCACGCATCACGCGCCAAACAACCCGGCGTTGACGCCCGTCAAAGCAACCGAAGCAGGTGTGCGGCTCTACGCCACGCCGATGACAACTTCGATTTCAGCCAAGACGCCGACGAACTTCCAGATTCGTATTAGCAGTATTACTGGAACAGTTCCACCCATCGGCGCTGTTCGAAACCCCGCTGCGCCTAAATGGGACACGTTCAAAGTCAATTTTGAAGTTCGAGCTTGGATTCAGGACGCTGGTAAATGGGTGACTGCCCGGGTCGAAAACATTGCGGAAGGGGATACGATCGGCGGTACGATTAAATACGACAAGAAAGAGTATCCCTTCACCAAGGATTTGAATTTCAAACTTTATGAAGTCAACAATGAAGAAATTGTTTCAGCCATCGGAGGTCGCAAGATAGTTGCCGAAGTGACTTACATCGAGGACCTGCGTTCAAAAGAAAAGATCAAGCTGCTGAAAACGGACAAATTCACAAACGCGGCGCAAGACGAAGAAATCAAGGAATGCGAAAAAATCGTCGCCGCACAAGAAAAGGAACTGAAGAAACTGAAAGACATGCCGCCCGCAGCACCAACACCCGCTCCGGCTCCTGCCGCACCACCTGCTGCGCCGGCAACTCCCCCAGCCAAATAATGCGGAGGGGCGGCTTTCGGCCGCCCTTCCCTTCTTTTATTATGACGCATATTCGAAACTCCGCGAAAGCTATCATCATCCGTAACAGCGCCTTGCTCTGCACAAAAAACGTCGGCTGGCGCGGTGACTCTTTTTACATTCTTCCCGGCGGCGGACAGGAGCACGGCGAAACGCTCACCGACGCCTTGCGACGCGAATGTATCGAAGAACTCGGAGCGCGCGTGAACGTGAAGCGCCTCCGTTACGTCCGCGATTACATCGGAAAAAATCACGCCTTCGTCGAACGCCACAGCGGCGTTCACGCCGTCGAGTACATGTTCGAATGCGACTTGATCGACGATCTCGGACATCACGCCGTCACCCATCCGGATACCGATCAAACCGGCGTCGTCTGGATCGATCTGAATAAATTAAACGATTTCCAAATTTTCCCCAGCGATCTCAAACACCTCATCCGCCCCAACGGCGAGCTCACAGGCGAGATCTATTTGGGAGATACGAACTAGATGAAGCAATAAATAGGTCAACACCCAATGCTTGAACTTTAAACTTTGCCCCGAGATATCAAATGAAGATCACCGACGTAACCGTTCGCGACATTCGCTTCCCCACTTCCCGGCAGCTCGACGGCTCCGACGCCATGAATCCCGACCCGGACTATTCGGCCGCTTACGTCGTGCTGAAAACCGACGGCGAGCGCGAAGGCCACGGCCTGACCTTCACGATCGGTCGCGGAAATGAAATCTGCGTCGCCGCCGTCCGCGCGCTGAAGCCGCTGATCGTCGGGAGGACACTCGAAGAATTCACCGCCGACATGGGCGCGTTCTGGCGCCACATCACCGGCGACAGCCAATTGCGTTGGATTGGCCCGGAAAAAGGCGCGATCCACCTCGCTACCGCCGCAGTCGTCAACGCGGTGTGGGATCTCTGGGCAAAAGTGGAGAACAAACCCGTCTGGAAGCTGCTCGCCGACATGACACCCGAGCAACTCGTCCGCTGCATTGATTTCCGCTACATCACCGACGCTCTGACGCCCGACGAATCGCTCGCGATTCTGCGCGCGAACGACGCCACCAAATCCGCGCGTATCGCCGAACTCGTGCGCGACGGCTATCCCGCCTACACGACCTCCGCGGGATGGCTCGGCTACTCCGACGACAAGCTCCGCCGCCTGTGCCGCGAAGCCATCGCCGAAGGCTTCACGCATCTGAAGATCAAAGTCGGCCGCGACCTCGCGGACGACATCCGCCGCGCAACCATCATCCGCGAAGAAATCGGGTGGGACCGGCGCTTGATGATGGATGCGAACCAATTCTGGGACGTCGGCCCCGCCATCGCCTGCATGAGGGATCTCGCGCGCTTCAAACCGTGGTGGATCGAAGAACCTACCAGCCCCGACGACGTGCTGGGACACGCCGCGATTGCCACCGCGATGAAACCCTACGGAATCGGCGTCGCGACCGGCGAACATTGCCAGAACCGCGTGATGTTCAAGCAACTGATGCAGGCCAACGCGATTTCGTTCTGTCAAATCGACAGCGCGCGCTTGGGTGGCGTGAACGAAATTCTCTCGGTCTATTTGATGGCGAAAAAATTCGGAATCCCCGTCTGCCCGCACGCAGGCGGCGTGGGCCTGTGTGAGTACGTTCAGCATCTTCAGATGTGGGATTTCATCAGCGTCAGCGCAACGACCGAAAATCGAATCGTCGAATTCGTCGACCATTTGCACGAACATTTCAAGCATCCGTGCGTCGTTAAAAACGGCCGCTACATGCCGTCAGAAGCAGCTGGCTATTCGATCGAAATGCATCCGGATTCGCTCGACGAACACGAATTCCCCATCGGAAAAGCGTGGAAGTAGAACTCCGTTTTGCACAATTCGTTTGGAGCGAAATACAAACAGGTGTAGTCGTCACTAGAGCGTTTTTCAAATGGATGGAGACAAAGATGCGCCGCGCCGGGCAAGTGGGACGAGGAAGACGAGCGAAACGTATTTGGAGACTACGTTAAGCGAGTCTGACGAAGTACCGCGCAGACCGCCGCAAGCAGATTTGTCTTCAGACATTTGAAAACCGCTCTAGATAACCGGAGGCGGTCACCATGGCTCTATCGATCACGCGCGCGGAATTGTGGGCGGCAGAAATTGAAGATCAAGCCGGCGGTCTCGCGAGTAAATTGGATGGACTCTCTGAAGCGGGCGCGAATCTCGAATTCGTCTTCGCGCGCCGCTCTCCCGAAGATCCAGGCAAAGGCGTCGTATTTGTGACGCCTCTGAAAGGCGCCCGACAAAAACTCGCCGCCAAAAAACTTCAGTTTCAATTGCTCGAACGCATCGGCGTGGTTCGCATCGAAGGCAACGATTCGCCCGGGCTCTCCGCACGAATCACCGCCGCCATCGCCGCCAAAAAGCTATCACTCCGAGGCTTCTCGGGCTCAACTATCGGCAGACGCGTCGTCATCTTCGTCGCCTTCGACAGCAAAGCCGACGCGATTCAAGCCCAGCGAACACTCAAGAAATCACTCTGAGGGTTACAGGCAGGCTTCCAACTTTCCCAGAGCCGCGATGCGTTTAAACACATCGACCGTTTCGCGCACTCCTTGTTCAAGCGGAATGCGCTGCAGTCCTGGATAATCGCGGCGCAGCGCCGCGTCATCTAGCCGTTGCGTGATCGGCAAATCGCCTCCCGCAAGTCCAACATATTCCCTAGCGCCAGGAACGATTTTTTCGATCGTCTCGATGAACCCGGCCGTATCCGCCACGTCGCCGCCGACAGTGTACACGTGCGATCCCGCCGGTAATTTGTGCGCGCATCGCACGAACATGTCTGCCACTTCCCGGGCATGAATATACGCCGTCTTGCCCCGGAACGGGATCTCAAACTTGCGTTTCAGCAACGCAGCGGCGATCGCG